>WRIX01000150.1 GCA_009782495.1 Treponema sp. | reverse complement strand
AATATCGCTTGCCGCTTTGCTGGGAGTAAACCCGCGTATTATTCTGTCTGCCAGTTACGGAATTTTCGGGTTGATGTGGTTCGCCGGTGCTTTTACAAAAACACCGCTGACCGCTTACTACAGTGCAGCCAATTACGGCGGCGAAAAGGCGATGGACAATCCGCTGTTCATGCGGACAAACCGAATATTAACGGCTGCCTGGGGAGTCTTATATCTAATTACGCCGGTTTGGACATATTACCTTATGGGTACACAAGTATCGGCATTTACCGGATTAATCAATTCTGTTTGCCCTGCGATTATGGGTATTTTTACCGTATGGTTTCAGAAGTGGTATCCGGCGCATTGGGCAAGAGGGTGAATAGCGTTTCTGCTACCACGCAAGCACCCTCGCAATTTTCTCTCGCAAAGACGCTGAGATCGCAGAGGGAAGAAAAAAAATATTTTAGAAACTTATCCGTGCAATCCGTACTCATTTGTGCAATCTGTGGTTTTTTTTACTTTGATACTTTTTTGAGTATATCCTTTGACGTGTATTCGTTTATGTCAGAATGTCGCGGTATTTGGGTATATTCATGAGTACGCGGGTTTTCATAAATATCATGTTTTTTTCCACGGCGAACAAAAACAGCTCCGGCTTCATTTACTTTTTCAAGTAATTTTTCTCTTTTCATGCCGGTATTTTGATTGTACCGGTTTTCCGAATTCCGGTAAGGTGTTTTTTCTCTTCCTGTTTTATTTTGTATACTTCAACAAGAGCTTCTTCAAGCTCAGCCAGGGAAACACCTTGAGTGGAATCATCAGGATAATTATCCAAAAACCCCACAAAAAACGCTCCGTCCTGCCAGTAGGTATATTGCAATTCCATGTTGAACTCCCTTTTTATATTTTATCATAGTAAAAGCTTAAAAGAAAGCACCAAATCGCAACCTCCACCTCTCGCAAATTCCTCACGCGGAAATCGCAAAGGAAAGAAGAATTTCACACAGAGGACACGGAGAGCAAAGAGCAATTGCTATATCTGGTGTACCGCTACGCCGACAACGCTAGACGATATCGGCAGCTGCTGCCATCGCGTGTACTCTTAGAGAAACAAACGAGAGGGATAGACAATCAAGAGAACTTCTCGATTAAGTATTTGTCATGGAAAAAATATTTAGAATAAATATTATCTGCGGAGGAATAAATGGGTGCAATATGAACATAGGATTAGACTAAATGAAGAATGTACTAAATATGCTAACTGCTCCCTGACCATTTCCTCCCACCGAAATGGAAAGATTGATGTGTTCAGTACGGCTGTTACGAAAATGCTTTACTGCGCCCAATCCTGGCTGCGGCCTACTGCCTTGTGCCAGCCGGTAACAAGTTCTTTCCGCCGTTCTGTATCCATGTGCGGAGTAAAGGTCATATCGCATTGCCACTTGGTACGGACTTCATCCAGGTTTTTCCAGAAACCGGCAGCGATGCCTGCAAGATATGCGGCGCCCAGAGCGGTGGTTTCGCGGACTACGGGCCGGCGTATAGCGGTGTCCATAACATCTGCCTGAAACTGCATAAGGAATTTATCCCTGCTTGCACCGCCGTCTACTTTAAGTTCCGAAAGTCTGCTTCCCGTGTCCTTTTCCATAGCCCGGACCAGGTCCATGCTTTGGTAGGCAATAGCTTCTTCTGCAGCACGGATAATGTGATGACGTTTTGTTCCGCGGGTAATGCCGACAATGCAGCCTCTGGCATACATATCCCAATAGGGAGCGCCAAGACCGGTAAAAGCAGGAACAAGATATACCCCGCCTGTGTCTTCTACTTTGCCGGCATAGTATTCCGAGTCGGCGCTTTCCGCAAGAAAACGCATTTCGTCCCTCAGCCACTGAATTACAGCGCCGCCCACAAAGACACTTCCTTCCAGGGCATACTGGACTTTGTTATCCATACCGGCGGCGATTGTTGTTAGCAGTCCGTTTTGGCTTTCACACGCTTCGCTGCCTGTGTTTATCAAAAGGAAACATCCCGTTCCGTAGGTATTCTTGGTATCACCCTTGTTAAAACAGCATTGACCAAAAAGTGCGGCCTGTTGATCCCCTGCAACTCCGGCAATGGGAATCTCAACTCCCTGGATATTGGTTGTGCCGTAAACATGGCCGGAAGGAAAAACAGAAGGCAGCATCTCCTTTGGTATATCAAGGGCAGCAAGTAGTTTTTCGTCCCAGTCGAGTTTGTGAATGTCGTAAATCATGGTGCGGCTGGCGTTGGTAAAATCCGTTGCGTGTACTGCGCCGCCTGTAAGCTTCCAGATTAGCCATGTATCAACAGTACCAAAAAGCAGTTCACCTTTGCGGGCCAGTTCCCGGCCATTCTCGATATGATCCAAAATCCATTTTATTTTGGTTCCCGAAAAATAAGCATCAGGAACAAGACCCGTGGTTTTTCTAATGTGATCTCCCAGGTTATCTTTCTTTACAAGATCATCTACAATCCCGGAAGTTCTTCTGCACTGCCAAACAATGGCGTTGTATACAGGCCTGCCGGTGTTTTTATCCCAGACTACGGTGGTTTCCCGTTGATTGGTA
>WRIX01000149.1 GCA_009782495.1 Treponema sp. | reverse complement strand
TTTTACTTTTTACAAAATGTGTATATTATTGTTGAATAAACAGTAACCACAACAAACGGTCGAAATCACCTTATCTTCCTCTGCGATCTCCGCGCCTCTGCGTGAGAAATTCTTCGAATAACCTCAACACAATATTTTCCGTATCTCTGCCGCCAGATAAAACGACCCGCAAGCCAGGACAGGAAGCTCCTTTTCTTTACTTAACTTAATCACCTCATCAATGGCGGTTGCAGTATCGGAGATGCAACTAAGCGATATATTATTACCAACAGAACAAAACGCTTCGTAAACGGCAGCCGGATCACTTGCCCTAAAACCACCCGTTGCGGTGACAATGCAGTAGCTAAAGTGGGGGAGCAGTAGTTCCGCCATTAAACCAGCTTCCTTGTCTGCCGCACAGCCGAAAAGTAGTATGCCGACGTTTCCATAAAGTTCACAAAAAGTTTCTATGCAATGGTTGATGCTTAGGGGAGTATGAGCGCCGTCTATGATAAACGGCGGATCGATGATGACTTTTTCAAAGTGAGCGGGAAGGGTAACGCTTAGCAGTCCTTTTTCAATACAAGATTCGTCAATACCGGGAAATGCCAATCGAACCGCTTGTACTGCCAGGGCTGCATTGTACGCATATATCTTACCTTTTAACTGCATATCGGGAATGGTTACGCTGTCGGTTACATATACAAAGGGCGCATTTAGTTCCCGGGCTTTTTGTTGCAGTACTGCCAGGACTTCCGGTTTCTGTTCTGCCGAAACCACCGGGTGGCCTTTCTTGATTATCCCCGCCTTTTCATAGGCAATTTCTGCAAGGGTATTTCCCAAATACTCGGTATGTTCTTTTTCAATCACCGTAATAACCGAAACGACGCTGTCCACGATGTTGGTTGCGTCAAGCCTGCCTCCCAAACCTGTTTCTACAACCATTGCTTTGCAGTTTTCCAGGCGGGCGCATAAAAAAAACAACAGCGTCATGAGTTCGAAATAAGTCGGCTCCCCCGACCATTCATTGAGTTTAGTATATGCCTTATAGACTTCCTGCAGTTCTTCGCCTGCCTTTTCATATACTGTATCGGGGAAAAACGAGCCGTCTCCACGGCTGATTCGTTCGCGCCAGTCGCTGACATGGGGCGACATATACCGGGCTGTTTTAATACCTGCTTGTTCCAGGATTGCAGCGGTCATGGCTGTAACCGAGCCTTTGCCCTTTGAACCGGCAACATGTATTACCGGAACGGATAGTTCAGGGTGTCCCGCCAGTTCAGAAAGAATCATCATTCTATCGAGTTTAAAATGTTCTTCGGCCGCAGATGAAGGTCCGCCTCCCAAACCCCGTTCCATATTAATGAAGGAACTAAGCCAGGAATACAGATCCGTTATATTCATAATTAAAATAATAGCCGAATTGTTGAAAAAAAATACAGCTTGATCTATTATAAACCTATGGATTTGGGCAAACTCCTTTCCGATCGTGCCAAGGTGTACTGCATTGGTATTAAAGGAACGGGGATTTCTGCTCTTGCCGAGCTTTTGGTACATTCGGGAGTTTCCGTTTCCGGGTCCGACACTTCCGAAGTTTTCTACACTGATGCAATTTTGCAAAAACTGGGCATACCGTATTACGGAGGTTTTGACGCTGTTCATGTTCCTTGTGATGCAGCGCTGGTAATTCATTCTGCTGCATACAATGCGGAAACCAATCCTGAAATAGCACAGGCAGTCAAACTTGGTATTCCCCTCCTAAAATATACCGATGCCCTGGGCGAATATTCGGCACTCTTTGATTCATCGGGAATCGCCGGGGTTCACGGTAAAACCACTACGACTGCCCTGGCCGGTGTTTTGTCCCGTGCCGCTGAACTTCCCGCAAAAATATTGGCAGGAAGTGCAGTTTCCGCATTTGGAGGGTGTTCTACCCTTAGTCTGGGTAACAAGTATTTTACGGCGGAAACCTGTGAGTACCGCAAACACTTTCTTGCATTTCACCCCCGGCGGATTGTTTTAACCAGTGTAGAAAGCGATCATCAGGATTGTTTTCCTGCCTATAATGACATCCGGGACGCCTTTGTTGAGTATGTGTTAAAACTTCCTCAGGGCGGTGAGTTGATTTACTGTGCCGATGATCCGGGCGCCTGTGAAGTAACAGAGCTTGTAAAAACAAAACGGAATGATATTAACGCCGTGCCTTATGGTTTTAACGCTTCGGGCGATTATAAAATTACTTCGTATAAGGTTCAGAACGAAAGAACGTCTTTTCGGATAGAAGCCTTTTCCGGCACGGAATTTTACCTGCGTGTTCCCGGAAAGCATTGTGTTCTTGATGCAGCCGCGGCGCTGGCGTTGACCAGTATAATAGTAAAAAAAGAATTCGCAAACGGCTGGACTGCGGAACGTATACAAAATACCGTACAGGCATTGGAAGGATTTTCCGGTTCAAAGCGGAGGTCGGAAATACTTGGTGAAAAAGACGGCATCCTTTTTATGGACGATTACGGCCATCATCCCACCGCCATTGCTTCTACGCTTCGCGGGCTCAAGGAGTTTTATCCCAATCGCCGCCTTATCGTTAGTTTTATGAGTCATACCTTTTCACGGACAGCGGCGCTTCTGGATGATTTTGCCGCCTCTCTGCTTCCTGCAGATATTGTTTTT
>WRIX01000148.1 GCA_009782495.1 Treponema sp. | reverse complement strand
CGAATTTGACTGATTTCCCGCCTGAGATGGCATAGCGTGTTTTTCCCCAGTTGGTCAGCAGGTGGGCCAGGTAATCACGGTTATAGCCGAGCGTTGGAGCGTACTCGTCAAGAAGCTTTGCTTTGCCTTTCTTCCCCGCTTTTTGGTAGCGCCTGAAAATTTCTGCACAAATCTTTTTTCTGGTTTGCATGTCGTCGGCTGGGTCGGGCGGGTTGCCCCGCCGTTCCCGCCTAAGAACCGTACGTGAGAGTTTCCCCTCATACGGCTCAAGCCTCAAGTAAGTGAGCGCCTGTCGGGCGTTCACCAGTTTTGGCGTCATTGTGTTTCCGTACTGTTCCACGGTTTCGGTTAACAAGCAGTTTTAGTTTTCGGAAATAGAAATAATCCCGGTCTATGTACGGGTTCATATCCAGTTTGAGATGTATATGCCGTACAATTTTTGTGTCGTACATTTGCAGGAGTGTAAGTTTGTCTTTGAAAACCCACCTTCTGTTGCCTTCGGTTTTCCAGTATCTCGCTTTTATCCAGCGCAATCCTTTGTTGGGATGCCTGCGGCACGCCCACCGCCAGAGGGCTTTGAAGATTTCATGATTTACCCTTGAGAAAACATCGCTTGCCACCGTTCCCTGATGATAATTGCACCACCCCCTAATTATGGGGTTGAGCCTTCCTATCAGTTCATCTTGCGTTCTTGCTTTGCAGAGGTCTATGACATTCCGTATTTTCTCCAGAACATTGTGCTGTGCTTTCTTAGACGGCTTTATCAGCAGTTTCCCTTTGTATTTACGAAAGTTCCATCCCAGAAAATCAAACCCGTCCGCTATATTCGTGATGAGCGTCTTTTCTTCTGATAGTTGTAACCCCCGTGCCGCCATAAATTGTTTTACGGTTTCTTTCACATGTTCAGCGCGCTCTTGTGTCGGCGCTGTTATGATTAAGTCATCCGCATAGCGTACAAGGTTTACTTTTGGCACTACCAGCCGGTATGTCGCTCCTTTTCCCACGTGTTCCCTTTTGTACGTATCCTCAAGATGTTTGTCCAGTCCGTTCAGGGTATGGTTTGCCAGTATCGGGCTGATTATTCCGCCTTGCGGCGTTCCCCGTTCGGTTGGGAATAACGTTTTCTCATACACGTATCCCGCTTTCAGAAATTCTTTCAGGGTGGTTTTGTCCATTGGGGTATGCTGCATAAGCCACTCGTGGGCTATCTCGTCAAAACATGCTTTTATGTCGCCTTCTACTACCCATTCCGCCGACTTTTTCTTTGCCAGCGAATTGAATAGCTGTTCCCGTGCGTCGTGGCAGCTTCTGCCTTTTCTGAACCCAAATGAATGTTTATCGCTTGCTGTTTCAATTATCGGGTCTAGCGCTAGGGCTTCCAGCGCCTGTTTCGCACGGTCGGTCATTGTCGGTATGCTTAAGGGGCGCATCTTTCCGTTTTTCTTCGGTATGTATACACGTTTTAACGGTTTTGCCTTGTAGTCCTTCTCTTTCAGTTTACTTACTGCCTGCCATTTCTGTGCCGGTGTCTCCCATTTCTCGTTGTCTATTCCCGCTGTCCGTCTCCCTTTGGTACTGGTAACTTTTCGTATTGCCCACAGTTTCGCATAATGCGAGTGGATGAGCATACGTTGCAGTTCCCGTGCCAGTTTTTTGTTTCCTGCCGCCGTCGCCTTTGCAATTCGTGTTTGCGCTTTGTTAATGAATTGTTCGACCGCTCCCCAGTCGGTTGCTTCCCACCTCAGAGCGTCTCTCTTTTCATCCAGGTTTGCAGTCCGGGGAACATCGCCTCCTTCCGGAGGCGCGGTTCCCTTAATGGTATTCACTTCGCCCCTGTTCATTCAGCCCTCGCCTCCATCGCAAATTGAGACCATACGTGTAAGTCAGCTTCTTTTCAGAACACCCCAAATCTTGAAGGGCTATGCGCTCCATTACAGAGTGCCGTTTGCTTTTTACACCATCCTCTGCCCGCTGTTTCCCTCGTGGGGCATACATCGGGTTTACCATGTTCTGTATAACCGCCAATTCAACACGCTTTAGGGCCGGCCTGTAGTCCGGAGGCGCTCGTCCGCTTTATCCGCCTTAGCTTAACAGACGGATACCACCTCGTACCTTTTGGTTCAGGCGTTTCACCCTTTTTTCGCCTGTTCACTAATAACGAACCTTACAGCCGTTCGATTAATCTGCCCGTGGCGTGTTATTTATGCTCGCGTTACCGGATGTAAGGGTATCCGTTTACCGCTTTGTCCCTACCGCTTAGCACCTGCCCGTTACCAGACACGCACCGGTGGGTAGCATTACCTCAAGTGGATGAGGTAGACCGAAGGATACATTTATATATAAATTGCATCTTAGTCAGCCGGTTATACAGCTTCATGTCGCAATAACCCAATTAGATCCAAACGCAGCCTCCACTTCCGATAAATTCCAGCCACTATTTATAAGATAATCTGTCCCGACTTTTTCTTTTAAAACTTTTGCTAAATAAGGAGGAAGGGGGACTGTCTTCATTAATCGGATATACCCTTCTTCATCACCTGCTTTCTGCAATTCTACAGCTTTGCATCCAATGGCAAGTTTTTCGTCCAACGTCATGGTTTGCGCCATACAATACTCCTTAAATCCAAGCATATAGGTCAATACTTCCTTCGGCAAGTGGCATTTGTAAAGGGCAAAATCCCTCAAAAATGATACAAAACTACCATTTAAGACTACCCTGAACGTCCCTATCTTGCCACTTA
>WRIX01000147.1 GCA_009782495.1 Treponema sp. | reverse complement strand
CAGCGCATAGCGTATCTGGAACGTTTTTATTTTAATATACAATAGGAAAAAAACATGGACGCTCTTGGTTATTACAACGGAAAATGGGGACCTCTTGATGAAATGACTGTGCCGATGAATGATCGCGGCTGTTATTTCGGCGATGGCATATACGATGCTGCATTGGCCTGCAATGGAGTGATTTTTACTCTGAACGAACATGTAGACAGGTTTTTTAACAGCGCTAAGCTGCTGCAAATAGAACTTTCCTATTCAAAAGACCACCTGAAAAATGTATTAAACGAAATGCTGGGAAAGCTGGATAAAGGAAGCTTTCTTGTCTATTGGCAGGCAACACGCGGTACCGGGCGGCGAAACCATGTATTTCCCGGCGGAGAATCGAATCTTTGGATCATGATTAAACCAATAGAAATTGTCGACCTGTCCAAAAAGGTTAAACTAATTACTGTAGAAGATACACGTTTTCTGCATTGCAATATTAAAACAATCAACCTTATTCCCAACATCCTGGCCGCAGAAAAAGCAAAACAGGAAGGATGTGACGAAGCAGTATTTCATCGCGGCGAAACAGTAACAGAATGTTCCCACAGCAATGTTCATATTATTAAAGACGGAACATTTATTACCCATCAGCTGGACAACCTGATACTCCCCGGCATTGCACGCAGCCATCTTGCCAAAGCCTGCATCAAACTGAGAATTCCTGTCGATGAACGGAATTACACACTTACCGAACTGTTTGACGCCGATGAAGTGCTTATTTCCAGTACCGGCACCTTGTGCCTTTCCGCAGAAACAGTTGACGGAAAAAGTGTCGGAGGAAAAGCGGCGGATCTGGTTAAAAAATTACAGGATCAGGTAATGGGTGAATTTTGCGAAGCAACGGGTTATGTAAAACCTTAATTACATTCTGAATTCACTGCCCAGATAAACTTCACGAACCATCTCGTCATTTATAATGTCATCTTTGGTACCCCGTGCAACAATGGTTCCATCATTGATAATAAACGATTCTGTGGTAATTTCCAGGGTATCCCTTACATTGTGATCTGTAATAAGAATGCCAATTCCTTTATTTGCCAGACTTTTTATTATACCTTTCAGTTCAAAAACTGTTTTAGGATCGATGCCGGCAAATGGTTCATCCAGCAAAAGAAACTTTGGTTCTGTTGCCAGCGCCCGGGCAATTTCGGTACGGCGCCTTTCGCCTCCTGAAAGAGTGTAACCGTATTGCTTGCGTATTTTATCGATGCCAAATTCATTTAAAAGCTGTTCAAGTTTTTCTTCCCGGGTAACTTTATCCATTTTTTCCTGGGTTTCAAGAATAGCCCAAATATTTTTTTCCACGGTAAGTTTGCGAAACACCGATGCTTCCTGCGGAAGGTAGGTAATGCCCCGCCTCGCCCGCTTATACATCGGTTCCCTGGTAATATCTTCTCCATTCAGCAATACATGACCGGCGGAAGGACGGAGAAAGCCGACAATAATATAAAAAATAGTTGTTTTTCCCGCACCGTTGGGACCCAAAAGACCGGCAACCTCTCCGCTTTTCATGGAAAAATCAACGCCGCAGACAACTTCCCTTGGGCCGAATTTCTTGCGTAGTTCAGAAACGGACAGACTGACCATCATTCCTCACTTTTGATGGAACCTGAAACATCTCCTTCCATAGTTACATCTTCCGTATCTAAATCAACCCTTATTCTGGCAGCACGGAATTCATCACTCTTTTTAAAAACAACCGGAAAACCGGAAAGGTCCAGCATTTTTTCTTCCCGGCGGTATACCGCATATTCCGATCGGCACACAATATTATCTTTAAAAAGTCTTACCGTTATATGAAGGACTGCAATTTCGGTCTTGTCGTTATATTCGATAAAGCGCCCTTTGGCCACTACTTCGTTTTGCCTGTCTTCCAGAGTTGAGTTACCTTCCAGACGGGTTATTTTCAGAGTTCGGTCATATCGCAGCCTGTCGCTTTGAAAGATAATGTTCTTTTTTTCTTCAAAACCCCAAACATTGCCGGAACAATCTATAAATTCATTGTCTTTGCCGTAAATTTCTATACGATCTGCCCGAAGTAAAACGGTATCTGAATGAACTTCTGCATTGCCGGTAAGTACCAGTATTTCCCTGCCTGACGCACGGCTTCCGCTCATGCGGTCTGCTTTAAAGGTGAATGTTTCTCCATAAAGAACAACGGTAAAAAAAGCAAAAACCAATGCCGGCAATTTCTTCAGGTACATGTATCGATCATTTATCACATAAGTAACACTGTCAAGGCTGGTATTCCTACCACGGTGATACATACTGCCGTAAAGGTTCAATTCACTTACACGGATTTTCTGACATTTCGTTTATTTTCCCAGGGGTTCAGCAATGTTAATCCTTCTATTCTTTCAAAATCTTTTATATTCCGGGTAACAACAGTAAGCCGCCGGGCCAGGGCAGAAGCGGCAATAAGTGAATCAATAACCGGCAGGGTATTCGAACTTTGTGCCTGAAGCTTTCCCCATTCAATCATGATTTCGGTATCCAGCGCTATTAACCGCTTTCCAAACCGTTCCGGTAATTTCTGGGTAAGCCAATTTAGTAATTCAGTTTTTTTTTGCCCTATAGGTAATTTTTCAACACCAAAGCCAATCTCTCCAATGGAAAAAACACTGATATAAATATCATCCTCCCTCAGGCTGTCAACAAAAGCTTTTACACCGGCATTTCCGTGAGGTTTTCTTATTTCCGAAAGAACGTTAGTATCCAAAAGGTACTTCACAAATTAACGCTCCGCATTCTTTCCGGCTGCCGTTCGGGAAGTTCTGTTTTTACAGATGACCAGGGGGAACCTTCCATAAAACTCACCAGGCTTTCTTTTGGGGAACTGAGTTTCCGGTATTCTTCCAT
>WRIX01000146.1 GCA_009782495.1 Treponema sp. | reverse complement strand
ACTTCCGCCGAGAAGAAAGACTGTTCCTGTATGGTTTTTCTGGTGCAGCAACAGTTCCAATTCGGTTGTACCCTGCCGGGTATCTACTCTGACTGCTGCAAACCGGTAATTGCCGGTTTCGTAAACCCTCATGATAAAATCTTCCAGGTTTGCCGGTTCCAGAGGTTTCCCCCGGATAAGCCGGGAAAAATGTTTTTCAATGTACGCAAGGTCTCTGTCTATCGCTCCGGTAATTTTTATGGAAGCGGGAATTATGGGAGGCAGTCCGGTATAGTCCGCCGGGTGAGCTAAAGAAAGCGCTGCATCAACGATGTGCAGTTCCTCTTCGGATCCCTGGAGTGATGATTCTGCCGGCCCTGAAGAAAACAGTTCTTTTACTTTTTGAAGCTCTGAACGCATTCGTTCTTTATCGTTCCTGGCAAGAGAATATATCTCTTCTGATTTCTGAAAGTCCATAATGGAAAAGTTATGTACATTTGCTTTTAGTACAATATCCGCCAGGGAGTACTGTTCCCTGCTTATGGTATTAAAGTACAGACCCAGTATAAGTTCGGGGACTTCCAGCGGGGAAGTACTGATACTTTCCCAATCCGGAAAAAGTTCCGAAGCAATAATAATGTCAAAACCCATTTCTCTGGCCAGTCGTATGGGCAGGTTATCCAGTGTACCGCCGTCAATGTACATTTTCCCGTCTATTTCAAAAGGATCGAAAACTCCCGGAAGGCTGATGCTTGCCCGTATTGCTTCGGCCAGATCTCCTTCCCGGATCAGCTCTACCTTGCCTTCGGGTATTGTTGCCACACCTGCCCTGAATGGTATTGGCAAGGTATCAAAATCAATATACGAAGGAATTTTTGCCGTAAGCGTTTTAAACAGATTATAGGCCGTTTGTCCCGGCGAGAGCGCTCTGTGCAGAGCTCCGTCACTGTATCTGAGCAATAGGTCATCATCGCCAAATTCGTTTCTAAAAGGAGAAACCGGTGAGTCCAGAAAAAGGGAAGTCCAGTCCAGATCCATGAGGGTGTCTTTTATCATTTCTGGACTGTAACCTGCAGAGTAAAGACCGCCGACGATAGCTCCGGAACTTACCCCGATTACAAAGTCTACGGGGATTCCCATTTCTTCCAGCAGTTCCAATACAGCGATATGGGCAAAGCCTTTTGCCCCTCCTCCGCCAAGAACAAGGCAGACTTTGGGTTTTTCGGCAGTAATATTTCCGATAGTCGTTATTATCAGCAATGCCAGAATAAGGTTTTTTTTAAACATTTTTCTTAGTATTAAAAATAGCACTAAATGAAAAGGAGTTCCAAGACTAGTATCTGCAAAAAAAGCCGCGTACGATGACGCGGCTATGAGGTAACGTGCTACGGACGGCGAGGTCCGTAAGCATTGGCTTTAAGAATTTTTACTTTTGTTGTAAAACTTGTCAAAGTATATGAACACAATAATCCCCAGAATCAATACCCATTGAAGTGCATTCACGCCGACGCTTTGCACATACCCAAAGATGTAGAACGCGATAAGTAACACTGGAAGACCCCAGACAAAGTAATATTTCAGTTTTGCGGGGAAAATAATGCCAGAACCGGTATTGGCTTCCTTGATAAAGTTATCAAATCCCCAGCCCATTTTGGATACACAGAAGAGTGCGTAACAAAGTGCGCCCAGAGGCAGAAGGTTATTGGAAAGAATGAAGTCTTCTAAATCAAGGATACCTCCCATGAACGTGAATCCCGAAAGCAGGTTAAACCCAAGGGCACAGGGTAAAGAAAGGATAACCAATACAAAGAAATTTGTGAAGACGGATTTTCTTCTGCTGCAACCGGTTATGTCCATGGCAAAGGCAACAATGTTTTCGAAAACAGCGACGACTGTGGACATGGCTGCAAAGGTCATGAATAGGAAGAATAAAGTTCCCCATATCCGGCCCCCTGCCATGCTGTTAAATACATTGGGCAAGGTCATAAATATTAATCCAGGGCCCGCTTTGTAACTTAAGCCAAACGCGGCACAAGCGGGGAGGACTACAAGACCGGCTAGGAAAGCAGCTGAGGTGTCCAGGATGGTAACGGTTATGGCTTCGCCGCCCAGCCGTTTCTCCTTGCCTATGTAGCTGCCGAAAATTGCCATACTCCCTACACCAAGGCTTAGGGTAAAGAAAGCCTGACCCATGGCTGCAAATAAAACCGTAAATAACCCATGTTCCTTTATGGCGTTAAGGTTGGGTTTAAGGTAAAATTCAAGACCTGCGGCAGCGCCCGGCAAGGTAACTACGCGGATTACCAGAATGATAATAATGGCATATAGACCCAACATCATCACTTTGGCTACTTTCTCTACGCTGTTAACAAGTCCGCCTGCACATATTCCAAAACCGAGAATGCAGACGACAATCATCCATCCCACCATTTGAATAGGGCTGGAAACAAATGCCCCGAATATGCCTTCCACTTGATCTGTGTCAAGACCTGTGAAATCACCTTTGGCAACCTTTACCATATAGGCGATCATCCAACCAGAAACTGTGGTATAGAACATCATCAGGATGTAATTTCCTGCCATGGCAGCCCAGGAAAAAAGGTGCCATTTGGAATCTGGTTTTTCCAGTACGTGGAAGGAACGGGCTGCGCTCTTTCCGCTTGCCCGGCCTACGGAGAATTCCATGGCCATTACCGGTATTCCAAAAATTACAAGAAACACAAGGTAAATAAGCACGAATAAAGCTCCCCCATACCTGCCGGTAATGAAGGGGAAACGCCATACATTGCCAAGCCCTACCGCACATCCGGCGGAGAGCAGGAGGAATCCCAAGCGGGACGAGAGTTTCTCTCTATTGTTTGTGTTGTCACTCATGTGGTTATTATGCATAGAAACGTTTTTTTTGTCTAGATAATTAGCCAATTTTACGATATTTGCAAAAATTTGACTTACCTATGTCAGTTTATTATTTTCTATATATAAGGTGGTTGGATGTTTAAAAATAATGATGTGACAATGCTGCTGGGCGCCGATGATTTAACATTTATCAGGTTTGGAAACCCTGCCCATTTCAGGAAAGAGGCTGTTTCTCGTTCAGATACCATTAAAGACAGAATGAAAACCCTTGCGTTTTTTTTCTCTCGCAAATCCATTTGCCGCATGGATGCGGCTATAACAAATGTTTTAGGTGAGGTTTTCTCTGTGAAAAATCAGTAAGGA
>WRIX01000145.1 GCA_009782495.1 Treponema sp. | reverse complement strand
AAGAACAAAGGAAGAATTTCACACAGAGTCACGGAGCTCACAGAGGGACACGGAGATAATCAAAAAAAGCTCTGTGTCTCCGTGGCTCCGTGAGATTATATTAGAAAAAATGCATTGCAAGGGCTGGTGTTTAAATTCAGTAAAGATTGACAAAGCACGTCCCCTTGTCACAGAGTAATGAAAAAATTAAACTTGGTTATTTCTTTAAGCAGCTTTTGGCGTTTCATGCAGAAACTTTAAGCCGCAATACACCATTTTTCCGTTTTTGCGCCAGCCGTTTTTCTTCTTCCTGCCGGATTTGATAAACATCGGCAAGCATCTCTTCCAGTTCGGTCAGATCATGTCCCTGGGTAAGGTGCTCAGGGTAGATGTTTATGTACCCGACAAACCAGCCGTCATCTGCTTCCCAATAGGTATATGCAACATCCATTACAAACTCCTGTTCTTCAATGTACTATATTTATTTTTGGCGGTAAATTACTTCTCCTACCCGATCGATATGGGCTTTTAATTCAAAATTGGAAAGATTATTATAAATTGATACATCAATCAAATACGGTATATCCGAATCGTCAAAATCCCCTGCTATATGCAGAAGATCATCAAAACCAAAGGTATCTGTTGTTTTTAATGATATATCTATGTCAGAACCTCTTCGGTAATTTCCTTTTGCCCGGCTGCCATACAGAATACCGTGGCTGATGCCGGGGTATTTTTGAAAGATTGCATAAAGTGTTTTTAACGTTCTGTCGGATAATCCATATTTCATTTTTTATTCCAGGCTATTCATTTTTTCCATAAAAACCTTCAGTTGCGGATAAAAGACAAGGGTGATTTTTTCAAAAAGGTTTTCTGCTGTTGCCTCATCATACGAATGTGAAGAAAGATTGCGGCTTTCTATCATATCCATCCATACCTGTCCATTCTCCAGGAGGTCTTTATTGAACGCTTGCCGGACAGCGCCCTTACTGCCAATAATGCCGGTTATTCCTTGTTCCTCAAGAAAATCTTTCATCAGATTCCATGCTATTTCAAAGGTAAACTCAAAACCCTGGATAGTCCCCTGCTTTTCCAGATCGGTTAGTTTTCTGGTTTTTGCAAGCTCAACTGCGCTTTCCAGGGTAATAAGAGCTTTTTTATAATTGTGAAGCCGCTGTTTCCAGCGAATATCAGGGTTGTTTTTCATATGTAGGGGTAATATAGCAAAAAACAGCGGCTTAGCCAATTACAGTTTTTTAACAGGACGCAGGGTGGTGACGGTTATTTTATAGGTAAATAAATCATAGCAAAGTGTACCTTCCATTTCATTGGGTTTGTATGGTAGTATTCTATCTAAGCTCATGAACAAAACATGCATAGTAAGTCTTGCCCTGTGTTTATGTCTCTCCGCTGCGGTATTTTCCCGCGGCAACCAGGAAAATCAAAGCCCATCGGACCCTATTGGGGCGTATTACAGGGGCAGAATAGAAGAAACCCTGGAGGATCTTGCCAGTCAACGCAACCCGGAAGGTAAATACCCGCTTGTTATGCTCTATTGGGAAATGGGCGAAATGGTCAAATCGGCGGAGTTGCTGGAAGAATTGCTGAAAATCCGGGATCTTAATCCGGAAGAAAAAGAAGAGCTGCAGTTTGAATTGTTCACCACGTATTATCTTATTGGGAGCTATAGCAAAGCGGCAGGGCTTCGGAATGCTGTGGAAGCGGCAACGTTACGAAAGGATCCCCGTCTAAGGGCGGAGTTTTACTTTTACAGCGCCGCTGTGTACGAAGAAATGGGCAATCCCAAAAAGGCCATCGAACTGTACCAAAAAAGCCTTGATATCAACAAATGGCGGCCTATGGGCTGGTACAGGCTGGGTCTTTTATTGCGGGAAAGCGATCCCAAAGAGGCGGAAAAGTGCCTTCAAACCTGCTGGGATCAGGACACCTCCTTTACCAATGTCCTCCTTCCCCTTGCCCGTTTATTGGGCACACGCAAGGAATGGCAGAAAGCACGGGATTACCTTATTACCGCCAATGCCCGGCTTCCCAATAACAGGGAAATAACCACAGCTTTGGCGGAAGCCAGAAAGATAGTTCCCGGAGGCGGTGTTGTCGGGGACGGATCATACTATATACGCCGGCAGATAACGGCCGCTCCGCCCAAGGTAAAACCTGCTCCGCCGTATCCCAAAGAGGGAACGATACGCATAGGGTTGGTAGAAAACAAAAAGCTGTTTTCGGTTAAAGCAGGTGGCGCATTCTTTATTCGCACTACGGGGGATCGTACCCCGCTCTACAACGGTACAGCCGGTGAACAATTCTGGGTTGAATGGAACAACCGAGCCATTGTAGTCCAGGACAAAAGCAATAAAACGTTGGTCAGAAGTACCACTCCGCTGGTTTACGAATTACGAAGCAACGAGGACTGTTCCATTGTGGCGGGAGCGGTAAACGGAGCGCCGGCAACTAACCGCACATACAGGGGAGAGCTTGAATTCAGGTCAGGCTCCGAGGGAATAACCCTGGTAAACATCATTCCTATGGAAGATTATCTTTACGGTGTAGTTCCCGCGGAAATGCCGGCAAGCTGGCCGTTAGAGGCGCTGAAAGTCCAGGCCATTGCCGCACGGTCTTATGCCATTGCCAACAAAGGCCAATTTACCGCCAGAGGCTTCGATATTTTTGGAACCCCTCATTCCCAGGCATACCACGGTGTCGGGGTGGAACATAAAAACACCACTGCGGCAACAGACGCAACAAGAGGGATGATCCTCATGGGAGGCAAGCTGCCCCTGAAGGCGTATTATTCGGCCAACCACGGCGGTTACAGCGAAGATTGCCTGACCATGTGGGGTTATGATGCGCATATGCAGGCAGTACCGGACAAGCTGCTTCCCCTGCGGATCAGCCCCTTATCGCCGGACGCCCTGTACCGCTGGGTCAGGGACACCCCTGCAACATATTCCAATGTTCCGCGGTTTTCATACATTTCCGCTTACCGCTGGGAAAAGTGGGTTACACCCGAAGAAATCCGCCGCCGTCTGCCGGAAGACCCCGGAGACATCAAACGGATTATAACACGGGGCCGCGGTATTTCCGGAAGAATATATGAACTGGAAGTACAGGGAACCCAAAAAAACGTAATAGTTAAAGGGGATGCAATATGGAATGCTATGGGCAGCCTGCGCTCCAGCCTTTTTACCATCCGCTATAAACATTCAAA
>WRIX01000144.1 GCA_009782495.1 Treponema sp. | reverse complement strand
AAGCGATTTGATGTGAGTCCCTTTGGAAGTACGGCTTCCTTCGGGCAGCGCATGGACTTTCATCCAGTAGGCTTTTCCTGCGCTGGTAATAAAGAGGATGTAATCGTGGGTAGAAGCCACAAAGATCTGATCGACAAAATCGTCTTCTGCAAGTTTGGCGCTTTGCATTCCTTTGCCACCCCGGCTTTGGTTCCGGTAGGAAGAAACGGGAACACGCTTTACATAACCCAGGTTGGAGATAAGAATCATCATCTCTTCTTTTTTGATTAGATCTTCGATGTTGATGCTTTCCACTTCTCCGTCAACAATTTCGGTACGCCGGACATCACCGTATTTTTCGGAAACAATCCGGATTTCTTCTTTTATTACTCCGCGGAGTTTTTTATCATCTTCCAGAAGGGATTTAAGGTAGGCAATTTGAACCTTTAGTTCGGCCAGTTCTTTCTCGATCTTTTCTATTTCAAGACTCGTAAGACGGCCAAGTCTCATATCGACTATGGCCTGAGCCTGGATTTCCGTCAGGTTAAAACGCTGCTGCAGCTTATCCTTGGCAGCGGTAATGTCCCGGCTTGCCTTAATAACCGCCACCACTTCGTCAATGTTTGCCAGGGCGATAACAAGCCCTTCCAGAATATGAGCCCGCTCCTCCGCCTTACGCAGTTCGTAGCGGGTACGGCGGGTTGTAACTTCTACCCGGTGTTCCACAAAATAGTGGACAAGTTCTTTCAGGTTAAGGCAGCGCGGCCTGCCATTAACCAGCGCCAGATTGATGATCCCAAAGGTTGTCTGCAGCGTAGTATTGGAAAAAAGCTGATTCAGGATAACCTTCATTATCGCCCCGCGCTTCAACTCGATTACAATACGCATCCCGTCCCGGTCTGATTCATCGTTAAAGTTAGCAATGCCGTCGATTACCTTGTCTTTAACCAGAACGCCGATTCGTTCCAGAAGAAGCTTTTTGTTCACGCCATAAGGAATCTCGGTAAAGACAATAAGCTCCTTGCCGCCTTTACCGCTTTCTACAGTAAACTTGCCCCGAATCAGGAGCTTTCCCCGCCCTGTGCGGTAAGCGTCTCGTATACCCTGACGGCCAAAGATAATTCCCCCGGTGGGGAAATCCGGCCCTTGTATATGTGAGGCAAGCTCTTCTGTGCTGATATCAGGATTGTCGATAAGGGCGCAAACTGCATCGCAGACTTCGCCAAGGTTGTGGGGCGCCATGTTGGTGGCCATACCGACCGCTATGCCGCTGGAACCGTTCACCAGAAGATTTGGCACTGCTGCCGGAAGCACTGCCGGCTCGGAAAGGGATTCGTCAAAGTTGGGAACAAAGTCCACCGTTTCCTTGCCCAGGTCGGCAAGCATCTCGTCCCCAAAACGGGAAAGCTTTGCTTCGGTATAGCGCATTGCCGCAGCAGGATCGCCGTCTACAGAACCAAAGTTACCCTGCCCATGCACCAGCGGATATCGGAGAGAGAAGCCCTGCGCCATCCGTACCAAAGCATCGTACAGCGCAAAATCCCCATGAGGATGGTACTTACCCATAGTATCGCCGACGATGCGTGCGCTTTTCTTTGTCGCCGCATTGGGCCGCAGCCCCAGCTCGTCCATGGAATAGAGAAGTCTGCGGTGTACCGGTTTTAAGCCGTCACGTACATCGGGCAGCGCCCGCGCCACAATAACGGACATGGCATAGGTCAGATAATCGGACTTAACTTCGTCCTCTATTGCAACAGGGATGATCTTACCGGTTTGTACTGGAGGATCGGCTGTATCGGGCATGCAAAAAGTATATCAAATTTCGGGATAATGGTCGAGTGGTCGGTGGTAGGAGTATGACATTGCTTGCCGCCTACAACGCGGCGGCGATCTTCTCCTGCACGAGTTCACCGATAATGCCCGCCGATGTTTTATGATCTGCCGCGGCTTTGGTTGTTAGATAATGATATATAACACGGCGTAGGCCCAAAAAAATCATTCTCCCAGGACCCTTACATACACTTTTCTTGTCCTGGGCCCGTCATACTCACAAAACCAAATCCCCTGCCACGTTCCCAACAACAGCCTGCCGCCGGAAACGATAAGTGTTATCGAAGGCCCCACAAGGCTGGTTTTGGTATGGGCTGCGGAATTTCCTTCGCCATGGCGGAATTCCCTGCGATCCGGCGAAATAGCGGAAAGAGCCAGGCTCATGTCATGGGCTACATCAGGATCGGCATTTTCATTAACGGTTACCGCAGCAGTGGTATGGGGAATTAGCACAACGCACATTCCTTCCTTAACACCGGAAGCGGTTATGGCTTTTTGAATTTCGGGGCTTATTTTTATCATTTGATTCTGCTGTGTTGTACGAAGAGAAAACTCTGCAAGGTGTGTCATGCGGAATTTCCCACTGAACTGGTTGTTTTTAACAATTCTTCACGCGCAGATAATTTTAAGGCATCGAACAGCTCGCCGACATCGCCCTGCATTACCATATCAAGTTTATAAAGGGTCAGGTTGATTCTGTGGTCGGTCAGGCGGTTTTGCGGAAAATTATATGTCCTGATCCGTTCGGAACGATCGCCGCTTCCTACCTGGTTTTTACGCGCTTCTGCCCGTTCACTGGCAGCACGGGCTTCTTCCATTTCGTAAATTCTGGCCCGGAGTATCCTCATGGCTTTGGCCTTGTTTTTAATCTGGCTTTTTTCGTCCTGACAGTGAACACTAAGCCCTGTCGGAAGATGAGTAATCCGTACCGCCGAATCAGTTGTGTTTACACACTGGCCTCCGGGCCCGCCTGCACGCATTACATCAATACGCAAATCTTCGGTTTTTATGTCGATTTCCGTTTCATCCGCTTCCGGAAGCACCGCCACGGTTACTGCCGAAGTGTGGATTCTTCCGGATGCTTCCGTAGCGGGAACCCGTTGAACCCGGTGGACACCGGACTCATAGCGAAGGTTTTCGTAAACATTACTGCCCGATATGGAAAAGATTATTTCCTTAAAACCGCCCAGCTCTGTTTCGTTGGAACTCATTATTTCAAATTTCCAGCCTTTAGTTTCGGCAAAACGGGAATACATACGGTACAAATCCGCAGCAAAAAGAGCAGCCTCATCTCCTCCGGTACCTGCCCGGATTTCCATTATGATGTTTTTTTCGTCCAGCGGATCACGCGGAATTAAAAGGAATTTAAGCCTGTCGCCCGATTCTACAAGTTTGGTTTCCAGTTCCTTTAATTCTTCCCTGGCAAGTTCTTTCATTTCCGGATCTTTTTCGTCCTGTACCATGGTCTTTGCAGCATCAAGCTGTCCGGTCAGGGTATCCAGT
>WRIX01000143.1 GCA_009782495.1 Treponema sp. | reverse complement strand
CCTTGCCCTTTTTCTGTTTCTCTATATCGTGCCATAATAGGTCATGGTACTTCTTTTGTGGTTCTGTGTCGATCCTTTTTTCTATTTGTTATGCGTCATTGGGACTTTTTCTGCAACTTCGTTTGGTGGCGTGAACATGGGGTTGTCGTGGGCGATGTCCCATGCCTTGTCCATAAAGCCGTAATTGCGTACGCCGGGGCCGAACAGCCTCATACGCTCGGTGCCGTTCATTGCCGAGTCGATGTTTTCGGAAACCTTAAAGGTGTCGAGCATCTCCATAATGTCGTCTACCAACCCTTCGATGTAATCGCTGGTGATTTTGGGCCGTGCTTCGTTCTGCGAAACCGCCGCGCTTTTTGTCTGTTTGCTCATGGTAAACTCCTCGATTTTTTTTTATTTCTCTCGCAAAGTCGCAGCGCCGCAAAGGACGCAAAGAAGAACGAAAAATATAGTTTCCTCCTTTGCGAACTTGGCGATTTGGCGTTCTTGGCGAGAGATCTTCACGATTACCCCCGAATTTTTCAACAAATTCTTGAAACGGAGCAACAAATTCTTCAAACGTTGGAAGAAATTCTTTAAATGCAGAGAAGATTTTCTTTAAAGTGGAAGAATTTCTTCCCATGCTTTGAACAAATTCTTGAAACGTTTCGACTTTTTGTTCAAACGTTGCAATAAATTCTTGAAACGTTGGAAGTTTTTCTTTAAACGTTGCAACAAATTCTTTAAATGGTTGGAAGAAAATCTTTAAATGCTTTAACTTTTTGTTGAAAATTGTGTCCGTTTTCCCCCTTTTTTTGCATCAAGAAGAAGCTCACACGGAGTCACGGAGGCACAGAGAAGTTGTTATTCCTCTCTGTGTTCTCCGTGCCTCTGTGCCACCGTGTGAAATTACCCATTGTTCATAGCTCTCTGTTTTTTGTTGATATGCCAGATACACGCCTTTGGAGGGTTGGAGTTGTGCGACAATTGGACCCAAAGCTGTACCTATTGTTGGTCCAATTGCGGTTGCTCCAAGATTCAGAGTGTTTCCGCTAACTGTTGCGTCACTTCCGCCTATTATATCTATACGTGTGATTCCGGCTTTGAATTTATCTTGTTCAGTACCATTTCGAGCGTTATACCATGTTTGTAGATTGGTAAGAGATACAGCGGACATGTCGCCATAGACAGGTATTCCTTGAAAATGTCCATCCGGAATTTCCACCAAAGGATTGCTGCCACCGCCGCCACCACTACCGCAGCCTGCCGCTATGAATAATGGCATGGCTGGTATTAACAATAAAGCCAGCGCTATCGGTCTGCCTCTTTTTGTTTGTGTTTTCATACATTACTCCTTTTGACGATAAAATAAAACCGACGTTTTAATTAGGCATTCTGCAATGCAAGCTGGCTTACGGCATAATTGAAGTCTGGAAGGCACTATTTGGACATTTTTCCCGAAATTTATGTACTTTAAGGTAAAATCTTACTTGTTAAGCGTTAAATTCTATGGCATTATTCTTTTATTGCTGGCATTTGCTAAAAGGCTGTAAAGTGCTAGTTTTAAACGTCCTATTAATTTAATCACACAGTAATGAGGCTCCCCGCGGCAAGCCGCGGGGTATCCGTAAGCGTTACAATATCAGCCAGGGAGCCTCGATTGATTGGAAGTTTATTATACCGTCTGGTTTAATACCAAAAACGTTCATGCTATGATTCCTTTCAGCCGCCGCAAGCAGCGGGGTATTAAACCAGACTTTCGAATAAATAACAGAGGGCTGAACGCATTAGTTTCGATGTGTTCAGCCTGTCTCTTTCTATACCATGTTGTGCAGTATCTTTTGGAAAGGGGAATTTATTGTTTTTTATCAATAGGAGCGAGTGTTTTAATAATGTTTTTTGCGGTAAACTCTTTGACTTCATCATGCCGTGGGACAGTTGTTTCTATTTTTGTAATGGGTTGTATATAGACATCATGTTTTTTCCCATGGCGGACAAATACCACACCCATTTGGTTTAGTATTTGCAGTAATTTGGTTCTATTCATGCAATAGCCAATTTTCGCTTATGGTATTTTTCGAGATGTAAACATTCGAACATATCCTGTAGCATTTCTTCAAGTTCTTCAATCGTTTCACCCTCTGTTACATGTTGTGGAAAATCATTGAAATATCCGATAAACCCACCTTCATCTGCTTCAAAATAGGTATAATCCAGTTCCATGTTATTCTCCTTAGTTTACAGTATACCATATTTGAAACCATATAAACTATGCGCCTATCCGTGTGGAATACGCGGGGGTATCAGGCACCGTTTTCCTTACCCTTTTCCGGGGTTATTGCAGATACGGTGACAAATGTCGTATTGAGGCGGAATTTGTTGCCATTTTCTCTCTGGCTGTTGCCAATAGTGTTTATAATAAGGTATAATTTATCAAAATTTTTGCATTATTTGAAAAATAACGTGTATAATTTCCAGTAAATCAGGGAGGAATTATGCTTGCACTTGATTATTGCCAACGGATTGTTGAGGGAATAGAAAAAATAAAAAAGACTCAAATGGAAGAAATAACAAAAGCTGCTGCGGAAATAGCCGGAAGGCTTGCAAAAGGCGGAATTTTGTATGTATTTGGCTCAGGTCATTCCCATGTCCTTGCGGAAGAAATTTATTCCCGTGCCGGAGGGCTTATTCAGGCAAAATCAATTGTTCCCCATGAGCTTACTGTGGATCTGGATATGCAAAAATCAACCTTGATGGAAAGGACCGATGGTCTGGCAGAGATTGTATTTGCCACCACTAAAATCAGAACGTGCGATGTTTTGGTTATCGTATCCAATTCGGGACGCAATGCCGTACCGGTTCAAATGGCTATGGGAGCAAAAAAACGCGGAATCTTTACGGTGGCATTAACCAATTTGGAACACAGCAAAAGTGTCAGCTCGCGGGACAAAAGCGGTAAAAAACTCTACGAACTGTGCGATATTGTTCTGGACAGCTGCGGGCCGGCAGGAGACGCTCTGGTTCCGGTACCCGGTAAAAACTATTCAATTGCGCCCGCTTCGACTATTTTTGGAGCATTGGTTATTGAAATGCTGGTTTGCTCAATTATTGAAACAATAATTGCCAACGGAGAAGAACCGCTTATAATCCACAGCGGCAATGTTGACGGCAATGACGAAAAAAATCGTAATACAAGGGATTTGCTTATAAAGAAGTTCCCTGAATTACTGGAAGTGTTTTCCAATTTATAATAAACGGAAGGTGTATTATGAAAGTGCTTGCTGTTTGCGGTTTTGGATGCGGCTCATCGATGATTTTAAAAATGTCAATTGATAAAGCTATTTCCGAACTTGGCGTTTCCTGCGAAACGGATATTGCCGATGTTAGCTCTGCCAAAGGTACACCCTGTGATGCGATTTTTACCAGCGCAGAACTAAAGGACACCCTGAGTTCTGGCAGCAAGGTTCCTGTTTATGCGGTAAAAAAATATCTGGATATTACGGAAGTAAAATCCGTGGTGGAACAGTTCTTTAAGGACAAAAAGGTCCTTTAGATATTTTATAAATTTTTATGGAGGAAACGGTATGAATGTTCTTTCTTTTATTACGGCAAATATTTTGCGTAATCCCCCTGTTTTAATGGGACTAATTGCCGCATTAGGGCTGGTTTTGCAGAAAAAAGGCATTGGCGATGTGGTTAAGGGAA
>WRIX01000142.1 GCA_009782495.1 Treponema sp. | reverse complement strand
ACGATAGGACTATTTACTACTGACACATCTAACAAAAACTTACAACCTAAGTGAGCCGGCTTACCTGTGGCCATATACAGCATATGTACTCCTGATGATGGGTGAGATTGTCACCCGAAACATATAGAGTAAAGCCATTGCGGAGAATAAAAACGCAATTGTTGCATCTTGTTGGACTTATTTCACTACTATATGCATACTTTACAGTCTCTTAAGCGCCTTTGAAAAACAACTACTAGGAGCGAATATTTGTTTCTTCATACCTCTCCCTACTTCCTGCTGTCCAGAATGTTAACTAAATTTCTAGCGCAAGGAGTAAAGGTAGAGGTGAAACAAAAGCAATCCCTGTACAGACTTGGACAGACCCTGTGGACTGTAGGAGTCTGAGGCTCCCAGAATTCTAGACAAGCGACAGATGGTGGCAAGCGCACAGAAGCTTTACAAATTTCCAAAGATGTGGAAATATACAGATATGACATACATCGGATTACGTATGATAAAAAATGTAAACTCAATAGCTACAGGATTTCTATCGGCCTTCCAGGTATTGCCCATAAAATTTTCTACAGGTGCTCCGCCACTCCAGATGTACCGCATGTCAGAACGGACCTCAGCAACGGCGTCTCTATTCGTGTTTCTTAGATCCTCGACACTGAATATTCTGTGCTTATGCGACATCACGCTGCTTCGCTGGATAACCGGTTGCCGAAGTTTCGAAGGAACTCATTTGCTTCATCTTCAATGATGTGGAGTCTCGGGCATTAGACGTTGAAGAGTGAATCCTCAGTATCACTGCTGTGAAATCTTCAAAGTTTCTTCGAAATTGCTTAGATAACATAGAAAGAACACTTGCCTTTTATAACTCCACAAACGGAATAGGCTAGTGCAATAAAGTCTGTAGAATGAAGTGGCCATGCAGGTTGTCTGTTGATACTCCTTTATTGTAGAGCAGCTTGTAAAGAGCGAGTTGGTGAATAAATGTGATTCTATAAAAAGGATTTCCGGAAATCAGTCTTATGATGTATTTATTTATAATTTTGAATGCTTCACAAGTCGTCTGCAAATACGATTGTCACCATTTCGTACGTCACGAAAAGTGTTTATAATTCATTTCCACGTCTCCAGGTACCATCACGCGAACTATGTTACGTAAACAATCGTAAGGCAGAAAATAAACCAAAGATAGAGGACGGAACGAAGACCGAAAGTAGATAAATCAATAAAGAAGAATAGAAAGGAAGGAACAAGAAACAACGATTTGCAAAGGAGAAAGAAATGAAGAAATCAGTATTGATCGTTTTGATGCTGGTACTTGCAGTATCAATGGTTTTTGCAAGAGCGGGGCAAGACAGCTCCGGTAAGACCACCGTCAGGCTGGGACTCTGGCCGCCGGATGACAGACCCGATGAAATAGCCATGCATCGCAGATTCGTCAGCAGCTACAATCAATTGTATCCCAATGTAGAGCTTGTACCGGCCCATTACTTTTACGCTTTGGAAACGGTTATCCCCATGGCGGAAGCAGGACGGCTTCCCACTATTTTTGAGCCATGGTTTACCGAACCCGAAAAACTGATAAGCAACGGCTTTGTAAAAGATGTAACCGACGAAGTCAGGGCTCTTGGCTGGGAAAACAAGATGAATCCGACTGTCAGAGACATGATGACAAGAAACGGCAGGATCTACGGCGTTCCGAGGGATGCCTATGCTTTGGGTATTCACCTGAATGTGGATCTGTTCCGTAAGGCGGGCCTGGTAGACGCTAACGGGGTTCCCCAATATCCCAAAACATGGGAAGAACTTGCCCGTACCGCCCAGACCATCAAGCAGAAAACCGGCGCGGACGGCCTTTGCCTTTTGGCAAAAGACAATGCGGGCGGCTGGCATTTTACCAATATCGCCTGGGGTTTCGGAGCGAACTTTATTGTGAAGCAGGGCGGCAAATGGGTAGCCCAGGTTAACTCACCCGAGGCAATTGCCGCGCTTCAATATGTAAAAGACCTGAAATGGACTTATGACGTACTTACCGCCGATCCTACCAACGAAGACTGGGGAACCGGCTGGCAGGCAATCGGCACCGGCAGAGCGGCCATGTATATCGGCGCTAACGACGGCGTCAATATGTCTACCGAAGTCAACGGCTTGCCTGTACGCGATCTTGCCCTGATTCCGGTTCCCGCAGGACCCAGAGGCCAGTTTTCACTCGGCGGCGGTACTATTTATATGTTCCCTTCCAACGCCACTTCCGAACAGGTAACCGCCGCTATGCATTACCTTGAGTTCATGGGTAAGGCTCCGTTTACAACGCCGGAATCCCAGCAAAGCGCCCTGGCAGGCATTACCGAAGACGCCAGATCGCGCAATGCCAGGGGCGTTCCGGTTATTAACGAATTCCCGTCCTGGATTGATCCTGCCTACATCAGCGCAAAGGAAGCGGCAGCAGGCTCCTTTAATAACGTGGACAACCGCTTTTTCGCGGATTATTTCGCGACAGTGTCAAAACCCGGAAACCTGAGACTCGAAGAAGGCGGGGAAGCAAATATTACCCAGGACCTCTACGCCGAGCTGACCAAAGCTTTGCAGGCGGTGCTTACCGACAGGAATGCCAATCCGCAGACTCTGTTGAACACAGCCCAGCAGAATGTCCAGCGCTTGCTGGATCAGAACCAATAACAAAATAACAAGGTAAATTATGGGAACCGGCGGCATAATAAAAAAGAATATTTCCGGTTGGTTAATCATGCTGCCGCCGGTTATCCTGTTTGCCTTTTTTGTATGGGAACCGCTGCTCGAGAGCGTAAGGCTTTCTTTGTACCGCGCTCAGGGCATACGCACAATCGAATTTATTGGATTTAAAAATTACATTAATGTGGTTCAACATCCTGATTTTCTGCCCGCCTTACGCAATACTTTCAGCTATACCTTCTGGTCTTTGATTATAGGTTTTCTGGTTCCTATTGTGCTGGCGGTGATCATCAACGAGGTACGGGCCGGCAAATCCTTTATAAAAACCAGCGTGTATATTCCCAATGTAGTTCCGGGCATGGCAATAGTCATGCTCTGGGGTTTTATTTTCCGGCCGGGTGAGACCGGCGCTCTGAATATTATTCTGGGAAAAATAGGCATAGCGCCCCTGCCCTGGCTGACCAGACCTTCCTGGACTATCCCCCTGATCGTCGTTACCATGACATGGAAAGCAGCCGGAGCGACTACCCTGCTGTATATCGCCGGTTTGCAGGGTATCGATCCCGAACTGTACGAAGCGGCGATTATGGACGGCGCGAACATCTGGAAGCGGCTCCGGTATATTACCATCCCCTGTATTTATAATCTGGCCCGCACCCTCCTGATATTGCAGATAATCGCTGTGTTCCAAATTCTCTATGAACCTTTGATAATGACCAACGGCGGACCGAACAACGCTTCCATATCAATTATGCATCTGGTATATAAATTCGCTTTTGAAAGATTTGATTATCCCAAAGCCACTGCGGTTTCGGTAATCATCAGTATTATACTGGTTGTTCTTACCTTGTTGTATTTCAAAATCAGCAAACGTCAGGATTCGTAGGAGGCCGGATGCGAAAGAAACAAGTTTATAACGGTTTAATCCGCGATTTTGATTTCCGTCAGGTTTCTGTTCGTGTTTTTTACGTCATAATTCTGATTGTGGGGATTGTGGCGTCCGTGCTTGGATTCGCTCCTTTGATCTGGCTTGTTTTTTCCGGGTTTAAGGAAATGAATGAATTTGCAGTGGAAGCGACCCTGG
>WRIX01000141.1 GCA_009782495.1 Treponema sp. | reverse complement strand
TTCGTGTTTATTTTTTTACCGTTAATAACGATTTTTCAGGAAGCGTTCAAATCCGGGATTGCAGGGTATTTTAAATCATTTGGCGATCCCGATGTAGCCGCTTCTATACGCCTTTCGTTGTTTACCGCGTTAATTTGTGTTCCTGTTAATACTGTTTTTGGAATTCTTCTTGCATGGCTGATAACAAAGTTCGAATTTCCGGGAAAAAATATTCTGCTTACTGTAATTGAAATACCATTTAGTGTTTCTCCAGTAATTGCAGGGCTTCTTTTTATTTTCATGTTCGGTTCCTTTGGATGGTTCGGAACATGGCTGATGGATCACAATATAAAGATCGTTTTTGCGATTCCCGGAATAGTCCTCGCTACTCTGTTTGTTTCATTCCCTTTTGTCGCAAGGGAACTTATACCCCTTATGCGTGAATTAGGCAAAGATGATGAGGAAGCCGCAATTACGCTTGGCGCTTCCGGGTTTCAGGTTTTTTGGAAAATTACCCTTCCGAATATCAAATGGGGGCTTCTTTATGGGATTATCCTTACAAACGCCAGAGCCATGGGGGAATTCGGCGCCGTTGCTGTCGTGTCAGGACTCATCAGAGGCGTAACAACAACTATGCCGCTTTATATTGATATTCTTTACGGAGAATACATGTTCAAATCTGCATTTGCAATCGCTTCGCTTCTGACATTATTGGCATTAATAACCATCATAGCAAAAGCAATATTGGAGTATATTATTGCCGAACAACGAAAATCTGCAGAAGTTAAGATTACATTATGAGTATTGAAATAAAAAATATATATAAAAAATTTGGTAGTTTTTCCGCTTTGGATAATGTCAGTATAACCATTCCAAAAGGAGAGGTCACCGCACTATTGGGACCATCAGGATGTGGTAAAACAACGCTTTTACGTATTATAGCCGGTCTTGAAAGCCCTGATTCCGGTATAGTAAAATTTTTTGGCGAAGATTCAACCAATAAACATGTGAAAGACAGAAAAGTCGGCTTTGTATTTCAGCATTATGCCTTGTTCAAACACATGAATGTATTTGAAAATATTGCTTTTGGGCTAAAGGTAAAACCTAAAAAAGAGCGTCCAGGCAATAAGGAAATAAAAGAGAGTGTTATGCGCCTTGTGAATATGGTTCAGCTTGGAAATTTTGTTAACCGTTTTCCTTCAGAACTTTCAGGCGGGCAGAGACAGCGTGTTGCACTTGCAAGAGCGCTTGCCGTTGAACCTTCCGTTTTATTGCTTGACGAACCGTTTGGAGCGCTTGATGCAAAAGTCCGCACAGAACTGCGCCGCTGGTTACGCCGTCTGCATGATGAAATTCATGTTACAAGCGTTTTTGTAACGCATGATCAGGAAGAAGCCCTTGAAGTATCGGATTCTATTGTTGTCATTAACAAGGGAAAAATCGAACAATCCGGCAGCCCTGATGAGGTTTGCGAAAATCCTGTTAATCCATTTGTTGCTGATTTTTTAAGCGATGTTAAATCCTGCCGTTCCTGTGCCCATTTAAAAGGAAAATATGAGTCGCCTAACCCATCTTGACAGATTAGAAGCAGAAGCAATTTACATTATGCGCGAGGTTGCCGCAGAATGTGTAAAACCTGTCATGCTCTATTCAATTGGCAAGGATTCTTCTGTCATGCTGCATATTGCCTTAAAAGCGTTTGTGCCTGAAAAACCGCCTTTCCCTTTTTTACATATTGATACCACCTGGAAATTTCGCGAAATGATACAGTTCCGTGACAAAATAGCAAAGGAAAAAGACCTGGAGATGCTTGTATGGACAAACAAGGAAGGGTTGAAAAATGGTATCAATCCATTTGATCACGGGAGTGAATACACTGACATCATGAAGACCGTTGCTTTGAAACAGGCCCTTGATCATTACGGTTTTACCGCAGCTTTTGGCGGGGCGCGCAGGGATGAGGAAAAGTCCCGTGCCAAGGAAAGGGTCTTTTCGTTTAGGAACGCTTCTCACACATGGGATCCAAAAAACCAACGGCCTGAAGTGTGGAAACTGTATAATACCAGATTAAATAAAGGCGAAAGCATACGGGTGTTTCCGCTTTCAAACTGGACTGAAAAGGACATTTGGCAGTACATAACACGTGAAAAAATTGAAATTGTTCCGTTGTATTTTGCAAAAGAACGCCCTGTAGTGGAACGTGATGGAAATCTTATCATGGTAGATGATGAACGTTTTCGTATGCACGATGGCGAGAAACCGCAAATGAAAAAGGTGCGATGCAGAACTTTGGGTTGTTATCCATTAACAGGCGCATTTGAATCCGATGCAGACACCCTTGAAAAGATCACCTATGAAACCCTTGCTGCCCTTTACTCCGAGCGTATATCACGGGTTATTGACCATGAAGCGGTGGGAAGTATGGAGCGGCGCAAACGTGAAGGTTATTTTTAAACTATGGAATTATTGAAATTTATTACCTGTGGTTCTGTTGACGATGGTAAATCAACTCTTATTGGACACTTATTATACGATTCAAAACTGCTTTATGCCGATCAGTCCAGGGCTTTGGAACTTGACAGTAAACTTGGCAGTAATGACGGAAAAATAGATTATTCTCTTTTGTTGGACGGTCTTATGGCGGAGCGGGAACAGGGCATTACTATTGATGTTGCTTACCGTTATTTCACTACCAAAAACCGCTCCTTTATTGTAGCCGACTGTCCGGGGCATGAGCAGTACACCCGTAATATGGCTGTAGGAGCATCCTTCGCGGAGCTTGCTGTACTTCTTGTCGATGCTACAAAAGGGCTTTTAATACAAACAAAACGGCATGCGAGAATATGTGCTTTTATGGGGATCCGTCATATTGTACTTGCGATAAATAAAATGGATATGGTTCGGTATAATCATCATGTCTTTGAAGAAATTAAACATGATTTTGACAGTCTTTGCGGTTTTTTAAATATAAAATCAATCGCAGTAATTCCTTGTTCTGCAACAATGGGCGATAACATAACCAAACATTCAGAAGAAACTCCATGGTACACGGAAAAAACACTGCTTGATTGCCTTGAGTCATTTGATGCATCGTCTGGAAAAGCAGATACCAATTTTGTAATGAGTGTTCAGCGTGTTTGCAGACCAAACAATATTTTTCGCGGATTTATGGGTGAAATTGATGCAGGAGAAATTTGTGTCGGTAATACAATAAAAGCATTACCTGGAAATACCGTGGCAAAAGTTAATGGCATATTAAGCGCCGGCAAAGATGTTCAGAAAGCTTTTTCAGGCGAGGCTGTAACAATACAGCTTGACAGGGAAATTGATATTTCCAGAGGAAGTGTACTATTTTCAGATGATGTCAGCAAACCAATTCAATTCGCAAATATTTTTAATGTTGATCTATTATGGATGGATGATAATGAAATTAGCTTTGGATCTACATACCTCCTGAAATGCGGTACAAAAACAGTTCCTGCTGCTATTTTAAAACTAAAACATAAAATTGACGTTAATACCGGAAAAAGTATATCTGCGGATTATGCTTCGAAAAATGACATATTATCCTGCGAAATTTTAACAGGTGAGCATATTGCTTTCACTCCATTTGATCAAAATAAAAGTCTCGGCTCATTTATTCTTATAGATAGAATTTCCAATATGACATCAGCTTGCGGTATAATACATTTTGCTTTGCGCCGTTCCCAAAACCTTACATGGCAGGAAAATGATGTTACCAAGGAAGTCCGTTCAAAACTGATGAGGCAGAAACCGCTTACCCTTTGGTTTACCGGCTTATCTGGTTCTGGCAAATCAACTTTGGCGAATGCTGTAGAAAAACAATTGGCTTCCATGGGGCGGCATACAATGCTGCTTGATGGCGATAAT
>WRIX01000140.1 GCA_009782495.1 Treponema sp. | reverse complement strand
TTATCTTTCTTTACAAGATCATCTACAATCCCGGAAGTTCTTCTGCACTGCCAAACAATGGCGTTGTATACAGGCCTGCCGGTGTTTTTATCCCAGACTACGGTGGTTTCCCGTTGATTGGTAATGCCAATGGCTGCAATGTCGTGAGGAGAAATATCCTGCTTGGTCAGAAGCTCCATCATTACCGCATATTGGGAAGAATAAATTTCCATTGGGTCATGCTCCACCCATCCTTCTTTCGGATAGATTTGGGTAAACTCCTTTTGTTCAACTCCGACTATATTCTGATCCCGGTCAAATAGAATTGCACGGGAACTGGTTGTACCCTGATCCAGGGCAAGAATGTATTTAGCCATTTTTTACTCCAATTAATTACAGAAGTATGATTTAGTATACCATACCGCCTGATATACCGCTATTGTCTCCATTTGTCTAATTCAGTATCATTAATTACAGCATCATTGGTAAAAGGAAAAATAATGCAATCGCTTGGAATAAATATTGGTTCTACAAGCCTTAAAATGGCTTTAGTTTCGACAGGAGAAGATAAGCTTACCTGTCTCTGGAGCGCCTCGGTGCCTCACGAAGGGGATTTTGCCGCAGCGGTCAAAAAACTTCTGGCCGAAGGAAACATTAAGCCGGGGATCCCCGTGCTGGTTACGGGCAACGAAGGCCGTTTTATGTTTGCTGCTGCCGGAACCCTGGAACCGCTTTGTGTAGAAGCGGCGTTGCGGGCATTGCGTCTCGAAGCAGATGCAGTTGTTTCCATGGGCGGCGAAGATTTAATCGTTTACAGGCTGGATGAAAACGGAAAGATTATTAATAACTTTTCCGGCAACAAGTGTGCAAGCGGTACCGGAGAATTTTTAAAACAGCAGCTTGCACGGATGGACATGACACTGGCGGATATAGATAAAATTTCCGACAGTGCAGCAGTGTATTCGCTTTCTACCCGCTGTTCTGTTTTTATGAAGAGCGATTGTACTCACAGGCTGAATAAACGGGAAGCTTCCAAAGATGATATTGTTCTTTCGCTTTCCAACGTAATGGCAGTTAAAGTTATTGATTTTCTTAAAAGGGCAAAAGTTACTTCCGGACGTGTGGTTCTGACCGGGGGTATTACCCTGAACCGTCACATACTCCGCTTTATCCGGGAACTTGCCCCGGACATTGAATTCATTGTCCCTGAATCTGCGGCAGTATTTGAAGCTCTGGGAGCTGCAGCGCTGGCAGAAAAGTCCGGAAGCTCTCTGCCGCCGGAAGAAAAACTCCTTAAAAGCAGTGATATACGTTTTGGAACACTTCCTGCTTTGCGTGATTGGGAAGATAAGGTTCGCTTTTTTGAAAAGCCATTCGGCAAGGTAAGCGGGCGGCGTTATATACTGGGTGTGGACGGAGGATCCACAACCACCAAAGCATGCCTTGTAGATATGGAGACCGATGAGATCGTTGCAAGTCACTATGGCAGAACCCACGGCGATCCGGTTAAGGCGCTAAAAGAATGCCTTGCGATTATTGAAGAAAAGATCATTGCCGATACGGGAGACGGCAAAATTGATATACGGCTTGTTGCCACTACCGGATCAAGCCGTGAAATCCTTGGTGTGTTTCTGGAAACACCCGGAGTCTACAACGAGATTATCGCACACTCGGTGGGAACAGCGTATTTTGATTCCGGTGTGGAAACAATTTTTGAGATCGGCGGCCAGGACGCAAAATATGTGCTGCTTAAGAACGGCGTCCCCATTGATTATGCAATGAACGAAGCATGTTCGGCCGGCACCGGATCATTTCTGGAAGAAAGTGCATCGGGAGACCTTTCGATTCACAGTGCGCCGGAGATCGGCCCGCTGGCCCTTAAAGCGGATGCCCCGCTGAAATTCGGAGAACATTGTTCTGCTTTTATTAATAGTGATATCCGCAAAGCGGTTCAGCAGGGAGCAACCAAGGAAAACATTACTGCAGGTATTGTTTGTTCCATCGTAGCAAATTACCTAAACCGCGTGGTCGGAAACCGTACCATTGGCGGAAAGATATTCCTTCAGGGCGGCGTGGCAAAAAACCCCGCCGTACCGCTGGCTTTTGCAATGATGCTTGGCAAAGAAATTCTTGTGCCGCCTTCGCCGGAACTCACAGGTTGTTTTGGTGTTGCACTCCTGGCAAAGCGCAAAAATGCCGAAGGCCTTTTGGACGAAAAAACGGTTTCACTTGGAGAGTTGCGAACCAGAGAAATTATTTACGAACGGGTTTTTAACTGCCAAAGCTGCGATAATTATTGTCCTATACAGGTACTTAATGTAGCGGGACATAAGTATATGTTCGGAGGCCGCTGTAACAAATACACCAATATGCGGAAGGCCGTAAAAGACGTGCCGGTTTTTGACTATGTTGAAAAACGGCAAAAGATGATGTACGAGGAATTTGCCGCGCCTGCAATGGAAACTGTAAAGAGAAATTTCACCGTGGGTATTCCCAAAGCGTTTTCCACTCACTCGCTATATCCGCTGTACAGCTGGTTTTTCCACGAATTGGGGATAAAAACAATTCTTTCCGCAGAGGTGGTTCACGAAGGTGTTGCACGGGCGGAATCAACATACTGTTTCCCTGCTGAAATTGCACATGGGGCTGTGCAGGATTGCCTTGATAAGGGAGCGGACTATGTGCTGCTGCCGCATTTCCGGGACATGCCCAGTTATGAAGATGCCGTACATGCCTGTTTTTGTCCTATTACCCAAAGTCTTCCTTACTATATAGAAAAAGCTTTTCCTGAAGTGGACAAAAAACGCTGGCTTCCTTTGGTGGTAAGTTTTAAATTCGGCAATGATAAAGCGCTGGAACTGTTCTGTGATATGACTGCTCAGTTTGGTATAGACGAAAAAGAAACCAGGGCGGCCTTTAATGTTGGGATGACCAAACAGCAGGAGTATTATAACGCCGCCGTTGAACTTGGCCGGGAGGCACTTGAGGAAGCCCGCAAGGCAGAACGTCCTGTTATCGCTCTTCTTGGCCGGCCTTATAACGCCTTTACCGCTGAAGCAAATATGGGAATACCGCGAAAATTTACAACCCGTGGTTTTACGGTTATTCCTTTTGACATACTTCCCTTTGAAGACGAAAGCATTTTTCCGAATATGTACTGGTATTACGGGCAGCAGGATGTTAAAGCCGCAGAGTTCCTGAAAAAAGACGATAACATCTATGTAACTTTTATTACAAACTTTTCCTGCGCTCCCGATTCATTTATTCTTCATTACTTAAAATGGATTATGGGGCAAAAACCCTTCCTTGTACTGGAACTGGACTCCCATTCTGCCGATGCCGGTGTGGATACCCGCGTGGAAGCGTTTCTCGACATCATCGACGGTTACCGTGCAAAGAAAAGCGAAATTGAAGATGAACGGTACAGCAACGGCTGGAAGTTTGTCTACGATTCAACGGCAAGCATACACGAGCAGCTCCGCATTGATAACGAAAAAACCGGAGAGCGTGTTGCCATACGAAACAACAAGCGGGTAAAGATACTCCTTTCCAACATGGGCGCCATTTCTACCGAGTATATTGGCTCGGCGATACGGAGCCTGGGGATTAACGCCGAAGCGCTTCCGGTAGCAACGGCAAAAACAGTTCAGGTTGCCCGTGCTCATGCATCGGGGAAAGAGTGCGTTCCCAGCCACCTGGTATTGGGCAGCGCCTTGCAATTTTTTAACAGCGAAAAATACCGAAAGGATGAACTGTACCTCCTTTTTGTACCAATCACTACCGGGCCCTGCCGGACAGGTCAGTACTATGTGTACTACGAAAATCTTTTCCGTGATATGCGTCTGGAAAATGTTGTTGTCTTTATACTTTCCGCCGACAATTCCTATACCGAATTGGGACCGAACTTTGCCAAAGAAATGTGGAAAGGCCTGGT
>WRIX01000139.1 GCA_009782495.1 Treponema sp. | reverse complement strand
CGATGATACGTCCAGCAAAATCACCACCCTCACCACCGCCCAGCAGCAGAGGTTGGCGCAGCTGCGGTAGCGCAAACCTGCTGTGCCTTCGCACATATCAATTTGTTTCATTCGCGTAATTCGTTGCTCAAAAACGCTGCATCCTTCCGCCATGGAGGGCGGTGGTTCCAATGCTTTAGGCCGGAGTTTTGTCGAAGAGAAAACTCCAGGGTTAAAAATCCGCATGGATGTGGATTTTTAACACGTCTTTGCGTGATAAATCTTAGGAGAATGTTTTTCTAATTATCTCGCGCTGAGGCACGGAGTTTTTTTTATCTCCGTGTCCTTTGTGAGCTCTGTGTCTCCGTGAGAAATCTTCCTTTGCACTTCCGCGTCTTTGGGTGGGAACAGCGATGGTAATCTGGTACCAAATTCTCATAGTGGTGTATTAGTGCCCTACCCCATATCTGGCGGAGGATAGAAACTTTTTTTATTCCTCTGCGATCTTCGCGGCTCCGCATGAGGAAATTTCCGAGAGGGTTCACATAGCAGCGGAAACCATATATTTTTCAATATAGTCCTGATTGATCCGCAACAAGTCTTCTTTGGGGAGAGAAGCCACAACCTGCCAGCCCAGATCCAGGGTTCTGTCTATACTGCGGTTTTCGTATTCACCCTGAGTTAAAAAAACCTGTTCAAACTGTTCGCCGAATTTCAGGTATTTTTTATCGTTCTCCGAAAGTTCTTCTTCGCCGATTATCGACGACAGGTTACGTATCTGCCTTACTTTGGAATATGCGGCAAAGAGCTGGCTGGACAGGTCTTTGTGATCTTCCCTGGTCATGCCCGGCCCAATACCGTCCTTCATAAGCCGGGAAAGACTGGGAAGCCCTGCTACCGGCGGATAAATGCCGCGCTGGAAAAGTTCCCTGTCCAGGACGATTTGTCCTTCGGTGATATAGCCCGACAGATCCGGTATGGGGTGGCTTATGTCGTCACTGGGCATGGTTAATATGGGAAGCTGGGTAATAGAGCCGGAAGAGCCTTCGATTTTCCCCGCACGTTCATAAAGGCTCGACAAATCAGAATAAAGGTATCCGGGATAACCTTTGCGGCTGGGAACTTCACCCCTAATCGAAGAAACTTCGCGCAGGGCTTCGCAATAATTGGTCATGTCGGTCATAACAACAAGTACATGCATATTACGGTCATAAGCCAGATACTCAGCTGCAGTAAGGGCGCAGCGGGGAGCGACAAGCCGTTCCAGACTGGGAGCGTCCGCCAGAGAGAGGAACACCGCTACATTTGCCAGCACGCCGGATTTTTCAAAATCGTCAAGAAAGAACTTGGCCACATCGTACTTAACGCCCATTGCACAGAATACCACAACAAATTGTTCCGACTCGGCCGACAGTATCTTTGCCTGCCTGACTATCTGTGCGGCAAGGCGATTATGGGGAAGTCCGTTACCGGAAAAGATAGGCAGCTTCTGTCCTCTGATAAGGGTATTCATTCCGTCTATGGCCGAAACGCCGGTCTGTATAAAATCCCGGGGATATGTTCGTGCATAAGGATTGATGGGAAGGCCGTTCACATCCAGACATACAGAAGAAATAATATTCCCGTAACCGTCTATGGGTTCTCCAAGACCGTTAAAAACCCGGCCCAAAAGTCCCGGCCCTACCCGCAGTTCCATTGGCTTGCCGAGAAATTCTACCCGTGCATCATCTGCAGAAAGACCTGTAGTGCTGCCGAATATCTGAATCGCAGTCCAGTCCCCGCTCATGTCCACCACACGGCCAAGCCTGCGGCCTTCGTTCCTGTCGTAAACAGCGACTGTCTCGTTAAAACCAACATTGACGCTTCGTTCTGTAATTACAACCGGCCCTTCTATACGGGTCAATCCGCGGTATTCAACACCTCTCATAATATCAGATTAAATGATATTCCGTTCTTGTTCAATGTAAAATATGGGAAATGATTATATACTGAATTATGATTCGGGAAAAAAGGCTTGTACTCCGCTGTATACCTTTTATGAAAAACGGCGTAGGGTCTGCCTGGGGACTTCCTGTTGTTGCCGCAGGAAAAGAACGGCTTTCCGCCCGTTCCCTGTCGGAAAAATTACAGGCGCCGGGTATTGTTTCCTTTGGTTCCGATCCGTTCAGAGAAGAACACCTTCGTGAACTTGAAGCATTGGGAATTGGTCCGTTAGGTAGATACCTTGGAGGAGAGCCAATAAAGCCGGTGCAGCTTGGCCCTGATGATTTTTTTAATACACCTGCCGGCCGCCGGAAGACCGGAGAGCAGGCGGAAAAAGCCGGTACCATAAGCGCAGCAGAACTGTTCTGTACCGAAGCGGAATTCGAAGAAACTCATTGGATTGCAGATGGTCCGGTATCCGATCTTTTTATAAGCCATCTTGAATTCCTTCGGACATGGGGGTTTTCCGGGGGTCTTATTATTAACGAAGCAACTCTTGCCAAACTATTGGCGGACTATATTATCTATCTGCAAAAAGAAACTGAAAAGGAAAACACAAAGATCATTGTTTTAATTGCAAAACATTTTTATGAAACACAATTAATTGCACAACTGCCGCATTCCAAAGTTTCGGGCGATCCCGCTGTTAAAGAAATCCCCATAAACTTTTGTGCCGGCAATATACCTGTATTAAGCAGGGAAATGTCAGGATTGGGCATTGCATTTTATGAGGATCTTGACCCTATGCTTCGCACGCACAAAGCCCGCTGTGATATACTTATAGCGGTTAATACCGGATCCCCGGAAAACCGGCGCAGCAATGCTGTTTATACCGGAGAAATTACCGCACGACTAACTTTAACAGTCAGCACAACCGCCGGGAAAAGTCAAAAGAACAAGCCGTCTGAAAAAAACAAATCATCGCTTAACAACTATTTATTCCGCAACTGCTCAGAAACACTGCCATTTCCCGCAAGCCGTAAAACTGACTCCGTAATAGCCGTAGATTTCAGGACGGATTTAAAACGAAATGACAACCGGACAGACGAGGGCGTTGCAAAAACCGGAGGTTGTATATTTACGGTAAATACAAAATTTTCCGGCCTGCGTGCAGTGGACTTTAAGGAAGAACAGGCCATGTATTATTGTGATGCACCGGCTGTAAAACAAACCAAAGTACATGGGGAGCCTCCTGTGAAACCGGGACCTCCTCCGGTAAAAAACAACGCTTCTTTTATTGGGTTAAACCAGACACAACTGGAGTTTTTCTTACGATGGCGCAGTGAATGCCGCCGGGGTTATATATACATTCCGCCTGATTCAATATACATCGAAACATATATAATGCTTTATGCGGATGAATTGGTTCTGTGCATGGGAAAAGAAGGCCCTCTGCAGCATTTTACAGCCCTTCTGCATTTACTTCACGCCTGTACCGAACATTATCCGGAAACTTCGGCACGCCTGTGCAAATACTGTGTTGATTTTGCCGTTATCTATGGGATTGATTCAGACGCATTTCCCTTGCTATTGAACGAACTATTCAACAATAAATGGTTCAGCGAAGCGCACAATGAAATCGCTGATACGGAAAACCTGCTTGTCGACTTGGCGCTTTGTTATTTTTTTATTGAAGCAGAAAACAATTTCGATAAACAGGAATATTGGCCCCTGATTAAAAGACTAATTCCGCCCAAGATCCTTGTACGAAAAGACAATGACAAGGATCTCCCTGAACAATTTTTCCGCACCCTTGGAATCCTGGACGCCCAGCTCCGAAAGGACTGGAACAGATCATTCTTTTTGCTTTTCTTCCCGCCATTCCTGCAAAGTTACGATTGCAACGCCTTTGAAAACAGCCGGTCTATGGGAGATTCTTCCTACACCGTACTTCGGCCGGGCTTTTCTTCCCACAAGGCTTTGCGTGATATTCTTTCTGCACTAACGCTAACAC
>WRIX01000138.1 GCA_009782495.1 Treponema sp. | reverse complement strand
GGTTATGATCCATGGCCTTTGTACTCCTATTATATCTTTGTACAATTCATAAGTCGTTCCTGTTGTTTCCATCCTTTCATCTTACTGTTTTTTACCTTTCTCCACTATATTTCCTGAAGAGCCATATTTTATTATTCTTAGTTATAAGGAAAATCAAAATGATCCATACTACAAGACATACATTTCAGAATGTCCAAAATCATTTATACTATCAAAAAGTGAAAAATTGAATTATTCAGTTGATGGAAAAATGAAAACAGTTAATGTTTTTTTGATTGGAACACGAGCCACAAGACTATTTATTGACGGACGTAATAATGATGTATGGCTAATAATTGAGCAGAATTTTTTACGTCAAAGTGCTCGTGATTGGAATAATGAATGGAGCCGTGTTTCAGAAACACCTTCACCATATACAACAAATTCCGATATTGATCGATTTTTTTCAATTGAAATTGCAAATAATAAGTATATTGAAGATAACTCAATACAAGGTCGATCATATGTTTTAGCCTTAACAAGAAATTTGTATAATCAAGATAGTTGGTGGGAAGAAAGAAAATATTTTTACTTTTTACAAAATGTGTATATTATTGTTGAATAAACAGTAACCACAACAAACGGTCGAAATCACCTTATCTTCCTCTGCGATCTCCGCGCCTCTGCGTGAGAAATTCTTCGAATAACCCTCAACACAATATTTTCCGTATCTCTGCCGCCAGATAAAACGACCCGCAAGCCAGGACAGGAAGCTTCTTTTCTTTACTTAGCTTTATCACTTCATCAATAGCGGTTGCAGTGTCGGGAATACAACTGAGAGCAATGTTATTAGTGTCAGAATCATCTGCCGCTCCGATTTGCTTACCGACAGAACAAAACGCCTCATACACAGCAGTTGGATCACTTGCCCTGAAACCACCCGTTGCGGTGACAATGCAGCAGCTAAAGTGGGGGAGCAGTAGTTCTGCCATAGATGCAGCTTCCTTGTCTGTTGCACAGCCGAAGAGCAGAATACCGTTGTTTCCGAAAAGCTCACAAAAAGTATCAACGCAACATTGGACACTTAGGGGAGTGTGGGCGCCGTCTATGATAAACGGCGGATCGCTGATAATTTTTTCAAAACGGGCGGGAAGGGTAACACTTTGCAGCCCTTTTTCAATACAAGATTCGTCAATACCGGGAAATGCCAATCGAATAGCTTGTACTGCCAAGGCTGCATTGTACGCATATATCTTGCCTTTTAGCTGCATATCCGGAATGGTTACGCTGTCGGTTACATACATAAAAGGCGCATTTAATTCCCGGGCTTTTTGTTGTAATACTGCCAGGACTTCCGGTTTCTGTTCTGCTGAAACCACCGGGCGGTCTTTCTTGATTATCCCCGCCTTTTCAATGGCAATTTCTGCAAGGGTATTTCCCAGATACTCGGTATGTTCTTTTTCAATCACAGTAATAACCGAAACGGCGCTGTCTGCGATATTGGTTGCGTCAAGCCTGCCTCCCAGACCTGTTTCTACGACCATTGCTTTGCAATTTTCCAGGCGGGCACATAAAAAAAACAACAGCGTCATCAGTTCAAAAAAGGTCGGTTCTCCCGGCCATTCATTGGGTTTAGTATATGTTCTATAGATTTCGCGCAATTCTTCGCCTGCTTTTTCATATACTGTATCGGGAAAGAAAGAACCCACTCCCCGGCTGATTCGTTCACGCCAGTCGCTGACATGGGGCGACATATACCGGGCTGTTTTAATACCTGCTTCTTCCAGGATGGAGGCGGCCATGGCAGTAACGGAACCTTTACCCTTTGAACCGGCAACATGTATTACCGGAACGGATAGTTCAGGGTGTCCCGCCAGTTCAGAAAGAATCATCATTCTATCAAGTTTAAAATGTTCTTCGGCCGCAGATGAAGGTCCGCCTCCCAAACCTCGTTCCATATTAATGAAGGAACTAAGCCAGGAATACAGATCCGTTATATTCATATTAAAATAATAGCCGAATTGTTGAAAAAAAATACAGCTTGATCTATTATAAACCTATGGATTTGGGCAAACTCCTTTCCGATCGTGCCAAGGTGTACTGCATTGGTATTAAAGGAACGGGGATTTCTGCTCTTGCCGAGCTTTTGGTACATTCGGGAATTTCCGTTTCCGGGTCCGACACTTCCGAAGTTTTCTATACTGATGCAATTCTGCAAAAAATCGGCATACCGTACTATGAAGATTTTGACGCTGTTCATGTTCCTTGCGATGCAGCGCTGGTAATTCATTCGGCTGCATACAATTCGGAAACCAATCCTGAAATGGCACAGGCAGTTAAACTTGGTATTCCCCTCCTAAAATATACCGATGCCCTGGGCGAATATTCGGCGCTTTTTGACTCATCGGGAATCGCCGGGGTTCACGGCAAAACCACTACGACTGCCCTGGCCGGTGTTTTGTCCCGTGCCGCGGAACTTCCCGCAAAAATATTGGCAGGAAGTGCAGTTTCAGCATTCGGCGGGTGTTCCACCCTCAGTCTGGGCGATAAGTATTTTGTGGCGGAAACCTGTGAGTACCGCAAACACTTTCTTGCCTTTCATCCCCGGCGGATTGTTTTAACCAGTGTAGAAAGCGATCACCAGGATTGTTTTCCTGCCTATAATGACATCCGGAACGCATTTGTTGAGTATGTGTTAAAACTTCCTCAGGGCGGTGAGTTAATTTACTGTGCCGACGATCCGGGCGCCTGTGAAGTAACAGAGCTTGTAAAAGCAAAACGGAATGACATTAACGCCGTGCCTTATGGTTTTAACGCTTCGGGCGATTATAAAATTACTTCGTATAAGGTTCAGAACGAAAGAACTTCTTTCCGGATAGAGGCCTTTTCCGGCACGGATTTTTTCCTGCGTGTTCCCGGAAAGCATTGTGTTCTTGATGCCGCTGCGGCACTGGCGTTGACCAGTATAATAACAGAAAAAGAATTCGCAAACGGCTGGACTGCGGAACGTATTCAAAATACCGTACAGGCATTGGAAGGATTTTCCGGTTCAAAGCGGAGGTCGGAAATACTTGGTGAAAAAGACGGCATCCTTTTTATGGACGATTACGGCCATCATCCCACTGCAATTGCTACGACGCTTCGGGGGCTCAAGGAGTTTTATCCCAATCGCCGCCTTATCGTTAGTTTTATGAGTCATACCTTTTCACGGACAGCGGCGCTTCTGGATGATTTTGCCGCCTCTCTGCTTCCTGCAGATATTGTTTTTCTTCATAAAATATATGCGTCTGCCCGGGAACTGTATTCGGGCGGTGTGAATGGAACAACTCTTTATGAAAAGACCAAAGAAGTTTTTGAAAAAGAACGAAAAACCGGAGATAACGTATTTTATGTTGAGGAGCCGGTAGAAGCCAGCGAACAGTTAAAAAACCTTTTACAAAAAGATGATTTATTTATTACTATGGGAGCGGGAGACAACTGGAGACTGGGACAAAAGCTTTTGGGAGCAATTCTATGAAAAGTATGACCGGTTATGGACTGTCCGATATTCAAAACGATGAACTTACCGCATCGGTAGAAATAAAAGGTTACAACAACCGTTTTCTTGATATAGTTATTAACCTTCCGCCTTTTCTGTCTCCCCTGGAAATGCCGGTTCGTGAATACCTGTCCGGGCGCTGCCGGCGGGGAAGGCTGGAAGTTGCGCTCCGTTATAAAGAATTCAATGTACCTTTGACCGTGTCGCTGAATAAAGAAGCGGTAAAGGCTTATTGGAATGCTGCTAAAGAAAGCGCCAGTCTGCTTGGTATTGGCAGTGAACCGGATCTCAGTCTGATACTTAATCTGGAAGGAGTGCTGGAAACAGAAAAGAGCCGTGATACGGAAAAAGCCCGCAGCAGGATAATGCCGCTTCTGGAAAAAGCGTTTGATCAGTTTGAGGCGGATCGCCTGCGGGAAGGGGATCATA
>WRIX01000137.1:2049-4041 GCA_009782495.1 Treponema sp. | reverse complement strand
TTTGGAGCTAAGGGGAATTGAACCCCTGACCTCTTGAATGCCATTCAAGCGCTCTAGCCAACTGAGCTACAGCCCCGTAAGAACTAACCGTAGCAGTTATTTAAAATTTAGTCAATACAGTATATGCTGTTTTTGGAGGCAGCAATGAAATCCCTAACCAAAGAACTGTGGATTACTACAAAAAAGAACCGGGAATTTATCAATATTACCGGCGAGGTAGAAAAGCTTTTGGCTGAGTCGGGAATACAGGAAGGGTTGGTACTGGTAAATGCCATGCATATTACTGCAAGCGTTTTTATCAATGACGATGAGTCCGGCCTTCACCATGACTTTGATGTGTGGCTGGAAAAGCTTGCGCCGCATGAACCGGTGGCTTCGTACCGGCACAATACCGGCGAGATAAACGCCGATGCCCACATGAAACGGCAGATAATGGGGAGGGAAGTGGTTGTTGCCATAACCGGAGGGCAGCTCCACTTCGGCCCCTGGGAACAGATCTTCTATGGGGAATTCGACGGACAGCGGCGAAAACGGATATTGGTAAAAATCATTGGCGAATGATTTTTGGAACCTGGCTACAATTCCTGGCTGCGGCTCTTGATCTTTTCTTCCAGGTAATCGGCAAATGCTGCGACCTTCATCGGTTCAAGCTGCCGTCCGTCCCGCAATCGTATCGCTACGGTTCCTTCGTCCTCTTCGCGCTGGCCTACTACGAGCATGTAGGGGATTTTCCGGTTCTGACATTCACGGATCTTTGCGTTGAGCCTGCTGTCATCCAGTTCGCCGCTTACCCAAAGATCCCTTGCCTGTAATTCCGAAAGAACTTTTTTTGCATAGTCATTAAAGTTTTCCGACACGGGGATAACCGCCGCTTGTTCCGGCGCTATCCACGGAGGGAAGGCACCGCCGAAGTGTTCGATGAGTACGCCGAAGAACCGTTCCAGAGAACCGAGCAGCGCCCGGTGGATCATGTATGGGCGCTTGTGCTGTCCGTCGGCATCAACAAAACTCATGTCAAAACGTTCAGGTTCATTAAAGTCAAACTGAATCGTTGTCATCTGCCATTCCCGGCCTATTGCATCCTTTACTTTAAGGTCGATCTTGGGGCCGTAGAAAGCGCCGCCGCCTTCGTCGATTTCGTAGGCAAGGCCTTCGGCATCAACTGCCTTGCGGAGACTTTCCAGTGCGGCATCCCAGCGGCTTTGTTCACCGACAGATTCTGCAGGCTTGGTTGCAAGGTACGCCTTGATTTCTTTAAAGCCAAATACTTTCCAGATCCACAGGCTAAAGCGCAGCACTTTTAATATTTCACTTTCCATCTGGTCGGGAGTACAAAAGATATGCGCATCATCCTGGGTAAAACCGCGGACACGAAGCAGGCCGTGGAGGACGCCGCTTCGTTCGTAACGGTACACCGTACCAAGTTCGGCCCAGCGCAGGGGAAGGTCGCGGTAACTGCGTTGTTTGTTTTTATAGATCATTATATGGAAAGGACAGTTCATTGGTTTGATGATATAGTCCTGGTTGTCGATTTCCATGGGGCTGTACATGTTTGCACTGTAAAAACCCAGATGCCCCGATGTTTCCCACAGCCAGCGTTTACCAATATGGGGAGTGTACAGTATTTCATAGCCGTTGCGGTAATGCTCGGTGCGCCAGAAACTTTCCACCGCTACCCTCATGCGGCCGCCATTGGGGTGCCAGTAGATCAGCCCGGCGCCGGCTTCTTCGTGCGTTGAATAAAGTTCCAGTTCTCTACCAAGCCGGCGGTGATCCCGTTTTTCTACTTCTTCCAGAAAGGCCAGGTATGCTTTTAAGTCTTTTGGATTTTCCCAGGCAGTTCCGTAAATCCGGGTAAGCATGGGCCGCTTTTCGTCTCCGCGCCAATACGCTCCGGCAATGCTCTGAAGCTTGAATGCACCGGAATGAATTTCACGGGTATTCTGCACATGAGGCCCCCGGCAAAGATCAGCCCATACAACGTTGCCCTCG
>WRIX01000137.1:0-1949 GCA_009782495.1 Treponema sp. | reverse complement strand
TAAAGCTGCAGCCTCGTCTTTGCCGGAAATCTCCGTAATAAACCCGTTCTCTACCTGGCAGCAAATAGGATTGTTAATAACAATGTCTTTATTAAACAGACTGATTGATCCGTCAAAAACAATGGTGCCGCAGGCGGTATTGTTTTCCGGGCTGATAAAGCTTTCTCCGGCAGGCAGGTTTCCGCCTTTGCCGGGTAAAGAAAAATCTCCGTCATCGGATTTTGCTGTCCGGCCCCGGAGACCTACGGTAATATCGGTGCCGCCCGGACCGGTAACATGAACACGCTCCGCCGCACTGAGTATTTGAGATACCGCATTACAACTCCTGCCCAAAGATTCATAATCAATGGGTACGGTTCTGTTAAAAGATTCCAGTGAGGTGCCGGGAGACCAGAATGAACGGCAGCTTTGTTCACCGTAAAGAAGAAAATGAAAAATATGATCATATTCTTCTTTATCGAATTTATACGGGTCAGCAATGCCGCGTTTATCTTTACCAAGTCTTTCCTTGCTTATGGAAATAACAACCTGCGGTCTGGATTCGAAGGCAGCAATTACAGCCTCTTCAGCAAAATCAAACTGGGTTTTTACCGGCTGAATAATCAATACCGGAAAAGATGAACAATCCAAAGCAGCATCGTATAACGCACGTGCAATTATTTCCGTATCACCGCCGGGATTTGTGATGATGAGGATCCGTTCTTCGGGAGCGCATTTTAACACAGCAGAAGCGGCAATGCGGGCCGCTTCTTTTAAGGAATGATCAGTCATTGTTTTGAACTCCATTACGTTTTGGCAATACAGTTAAGTATACTCCTCCGATTACCAATGCTGCCCCTGCCAATTGCAGGACGGCAAGTCTGTCGCCAAGAACAAAAAAACCGGCAATTACCGTTACTACAGGGATCAGGTTTATGAATACCGCTGTAACCGACATCCCCAATACTTCCAGGGCATGAGCATACAGCCAGTATCCAAGGGCAGAACAGCACAATCCAAGAAAGAGTACATGACAGAAAACATACGGCGCCGGTTTAACCCAGGCGGCTCGTTCCATAAAAGCGAATGGAAGAAAGCCGATAAATCCAAAAAGGTTTTGCCAAAATACAACATAGATACGCGATCGTTTCCATTCGAACAGCGGACGGGTAAGCAGACCGTAAATAACCCAGCAGAGGGCAGCTCCTCCCATGTAAAGATAGCCTTTAATACTCCCCGAAAGAGAAAGCGAAACACCGGCTACAAGTACAACCCCGGCCATAGAAACAACAGCTCCCAGCCAATGCCGCCAGCCAAGCTGCGTACGTTTACTGTTTGCGGCTATTTTGGAAAACAACCAATCGGCAATCACTGTCAGCACCGGAATGGCTGCAACAATAATAGAAGCTTCTGACGCTGTAACCAAAGCCACGCCGTTGTTTTCTCCGAAAAAATAAAATGTTATTCCCATAAGACCGGAACAGATAAGCAAAGGCAGATCTTTTTTATTCGGAAGACTTACCTCTCCGGTTTTTTTCAGCGAAACACGGTACATGGTAAAAAGCAGTACAAGAGCCATTGCAAAGCGAGTGGCCCCTAACGTCATCGGAGGAAAAACCACAACCGCAACTTTAATTGAAATAAAAGAAAAACCCCAAATAAAAACACAAATAATGATGGCAAGGACTGCGGCTTTGCGCTGTCCTTTTGCAAGATGTGGATCAAACATACCTTATAGTAACAGAAAAGTATTTTCTGGTATAGTTTAGATATAAGGAGATATGCATGGACAATACAACAAAATCATTCTATGAACTGCGGAATCCCAAACTGGGCACAGAACTGATCAAAGCATTGAAAGAAAGGCGTTTTGAAGCAGCATATTGTAACGACATTCAACAGGCAGTGGAAAAAGTCTTTAGTTTTATTCCAAATGATCATGTTATTTCCTGGGGCGGATCGATGACAGC
>WRIX01000136.1 GCA_009782495.1 Treponema sp. | reverse complement strand
GACCGAAGCGCAGATCCAGCAGGCCATTGGCGAAATCGCCGGGACAAAAACAATTATAGCAATAGCCCACAGACTGTCCACCGTTCGCAATGCCGATGTAATATTTGTCCTGGAAGAAGGCCGCATTACCCAAAGCGGCAATCACGCAGAATTAGTCGAAGAGGACGGACTGTACCGCCGTATGTGCCAGGTGCAGGAAAACGCCGCAGCAGTTACTTGACATTTTTTTTATTATTTACTATTTTTTTAGTATAATTATGCAAGGAGGCGCAAGTGGTCAAAATAATCCAGAGTAATCTGGTATACTCCGCCGAGCAAGATAACTGCATGTTGTCTAGCGAAGGTTCCTCTCTGGAAGACCCCTATGGCAGTAAACGCCAAGTGGCCTCCGGCAAAAAAGCCTAATCCCGTTGCAACCAGCTTCCTCAGGGCAAAAAGGCGTCTCCTAAACGGAACAATTAAACTCCCAGAAACGCTCCTTATCCAGTACGATAATACCTGGGACGGCTTTGACGAAGAACAAGTCGAGGAAATGCGGGATGAATACGGCGTTAACCAGATTACCCACCAGAAAAAAGAGTCGGTTTTTGTAAAACTCCGGGACGCATTTGTTAATCCTTTTACCGTTGTTCTCTTTATACTCACCATTATTAATGTTTTTACCAAAGATTACCCTGCTGTAATAATCGTCTCGTCCATGGTGCTGATCAGCGGACTGCTCCGTTTTATCCAGGAATTGCGGAGTACCAGTGCAGCTGAGCGCTTAACCGAAATTGTCGAGACGACCGCTGCCGTAGCCAGGCAAATCGAAACGGAAACCGAAATAAAACAGGAAATACCCCTGGACGAAATTGTTGTGGGAGACGTCATCCACCTTGCGGCAGGGGACATTATTCCAGCGGATGTCCGTATACTCCATGCAAAAGACCTCTTTATCAGTCAGGCTTCACTGACCGGTGAAAGCGAACCGGTGGAGAAATTCGCCGAAAAACTCGAAGATAAACCCAGCTCTCCGCTTGATTCAAATAACCTGGCTTTTATGGGAAGTACGGTGATCTCCGGATCAGCCGCCGCCCTGGTTCTGGCGGTAGGAGACGATACCATTTACGGTTCCATTGCCCGTGAACTCCAGGTTAAAGCGCCGCCGACAAGTTTTGAAAAAGGGATAACCTCTGTTTCCTGGGTACTGATACGGTTCATGCTGGTTATGGTTCCTGTAGTCCTGCTGATTAACGGTTTTACCAAGGGTGATTGGCTGGAAGCATTTTTGTTCGGCCTTTCCGTTGCAGTCGGTCTTACTCCGGAAATGCTCCCCATGATTGTATCGGCCAATCTTGCCAAGGGTGCCGTGTCGATGTCGAAAAAACAGGTTATCGTAAAAGACCTCAATTCCATTCAGAATTTCGGCGCCATGGATATTCTTTGTACCGACAAGACAGGCACAATTACCCAGGACAAGATCATCCTGCAATATCATCTGGACGTACACGGTAATTCGGATCCCAGAGTGCTTCGTTATGCCTATTTAAACAGCCACAATCAAACAGGCCTTAAAAACCTCATGGATATCTCGATTATCGAAAAGGCAAAAGAACATAAGTTTGATGAACTTACCGCCGCTTACAAAAAAATTGACGAAATACCGTTTGATTTTTCCAGAAGACGCATGAGTGTTGTTGTAGATGACGGAGGCGGAAGAACCCTGCTTATCACCAAAGGCGCCATAGAAGAGATGGTTGCAATATCGGGGTACGCCGAATATCAGGGCAATGTCGAACCCATGACAGGCGAACTGAGGGAAGAGATCCTTGCCACCTGCCAAAAGTACAATGCAGACGGACTGCGGGTTTTGGGAGTGTCCCGTAAAGTAAACCCTGCTCCCGAGGGATTGTTTTCTGTGGCGGATGAACAGGATATGGTTCTGATAGGTTACCTGGCATTCCTCGATCCGCCCAAGGACAGCGCCGGCAGCGCAATTTCCGCACTTAAAGAATACGGCGTAAAAACAATGGTTCTGACCGGAGATAATGATTCGGTAACAATAAGCGTCTGTACTCAAGTGGGACTTACCGCGGATAAAATACTCCTCGGTAAAGATGTAGAAACCATGAGCGATGATGAACTTTGCGAAGTCGTTGAAGATACAGAAGTGTTCGCCAAACTTTCTCCGCAGCAAAAGGCCCGTGTGGTAACAGCCCTGCGGGATAACGGTCATATCGTTGGGTACATGGGGGACGGCATTAATGATGCCGCAGCAATGAAGGCGGCGGATGTCGGCATTTCTGTTGATACAGCTGTTGATATTGCAAAAGAATCCGCCAATATTATCCTTCTGGAAAAAGACCTGATGATCCTTGAAGAAGGCGTTGTTGAAGGCAGAAAGATTTATGCCAATATCATCAAGTATATCAAGATGACGGCAAGTTCCAACTTTGGCAATATGCTTTCTGTATTGGCAGCTTCCGCTTTTCTGCCCTTCCTTCCCATGATGCCAATTCAGATATTGGTACTGAACCTTATCTACGATATTTCCTGTACGATGATTCCCTGGGACAATGTTGATTCTGATTATCTGAAAAAACCACGCAAGTGGGATGCTTCTTCCATTACAAAGTTTATGCTCTGGATAGGCCCGACAAGTTCGGTTTTCGACATTACAACATACCTTCTGTTGTTCTTTATTATTTGTCCGGCAATCGCAGGCGGCCCCTGGACAAGCCTTGCTCCGGGCGCTCAGCTTACCTTTGTTATGCTTTTTAACGCCGGCTGGTTTATCGAATCCCTGTGGACACAAACCCTGGTAATCCACATGATACGGACGCCGAAAATTCCTTTTATCCAAAGCCGGGCATCATGGCAAAACGCTTCGTTTACAACACTGGGGGTAATTGCAGGTACCTTTATACCCTACACATTTTTGGGCCGTGAAATCGGCATGATTGCCCCGCCGCACATTTTTTACGCCTACCTTGCCGCGACAGTACTCTGTTATATGATGCTTACAACGGTATTGAAGAAACTGTTCATTATGCGCTATGGGGAGTTATTGTAAGGAGGGATGCCAGCTTCGCTTCCTCCCCTGCAGAAAGCTCACCCGGCAGTATAACAGGATCAGCCGTTGTCGGCGGCAACAAAAAACCGCCATTAAGAAAACACCGAAACAATTCAGTATAGTTTTCGGCTATACCGGTATAGTACAAATAGATACCCTTCCGTTTCCACAATGAACTTTTTTTTACGGCCTTATCGACTTTTTGTAAGCGTGGATTTCCCCTGTCAGTTGCGGCTATTAAATCGTAGATGCATCGTGTTGCTGCTGCCAGCGTTACCGGGGAAATTGCCTGCGAAGGTGGAAGTTGTTCCAATATCAGCTTCGCTGACGCTTGCTCCGCATCAACGGCCAGTACTGCCGGAGCGCCGGGTAACGGACAGGGCAACACGGGAAGAAGAACCGGCTCAGACTGTAGTTTGTTCTGCGATTCTTTGTCCATAAAAGGCCGCCACAGTACCGGCTCCAACTGTGCATGGTTTACTGCCTGGTTAAGAATAGTTATATTTTCATACACACGGAAAGAACGGCCGGGCAATAAAGCGGCAAGCGCTTTGTAAAATCTGTCTTCGGCAAAGTGGGGGTGGGGAACATAGAGGCCTCTTTCCGCATTGTTCTTTATTGCACGGAGCATACCCGGCGGATTGTGACCCAGTATCGCCCGGCCTCCGTATTGCCAAAGATCGATAAGCCTTCCTTTATCGGTATACAACCGCCAGCCTCTGGCACGAAGCACCTGAGGAACACATTTTATGTTGCAATTCAAATTTAAATCAATGTCCTTAATCATCATTTCCCATTTTGGTAAAGTTTTCGCTTTGGTACAAGCTCAAAAACCGTTTTTCCTGTCCGTTATCAAAACAAACTTTTACAACAGGACCATCATCGCTTTCCGAAATATCTACGACAGCGCCGTATCCTTGATCGTCGTGGAATATCCTATCACCCTGTTTCCACTTGCCGTCCGAAGAAACTTTAGCAACTCTTCCATAATTAACCTTACCAAAATCATTTCCATAGCGAGTGTAACTGTCTTGAGAGCCGGTTTTCCCGGTACCAAAAGAAATCGGCGGCTTTCCGATAATCCGCAGATTCGATCTATCCACCTCATAAAGAAAACGCGAAGGCATCATGGGGCTGGTTCTGCCGTACATTCGGCGGAATGCACAGGAACAGAAA
>WRIX01000135.1 GCA_009782495.1 Treponema sp. | reverse complement strand
GTATAATATAAACTCTGGCAAAAATTCAAGAAAAACTTGTATAAAAATGGAATTTTTGCAAGTGTCCTGCATTTTATTACCTTGTTTGGGGTATGAAAACCCTACCTTGGTTACCTGTATTTATTGTTTTGTGCTTGCTCTCTGTGCTAAAGCCGGTTTTGTTCGCTCAGCAGGAAAATGAACCTTCTTCTGGCACTAATTCTGACATCAAGAATGATTTTTTGACGTTCTTCCATCCAGAATTTCTCTGGTCCGGCGGCTGGGAAAGCAAACATAACCTTACCGATCGTTTTGACCTGAAACTGACCATCCCCAAAGCGGATCTTGCCTTACGGTTTGAGGTTTTGGACCGCCGTCCTGCCTCAAATACCGGTGATTTTCGGGAAAGTTTTGGCGGGGAAACCGCGGACAAGGCGATCACTCAGCCTGGTTTGGGAATATACCATTTAAGCTCAGATTCCAGGCTGTTGTACGGGGTACTGAATTCCTACGGCCTTGCCGCCCGGACGCGTAATGTATGGGTACGCGGCGCGCCTTATGCACAGTCACGGGAGGAAAGCGGAGCGGATTTAAGAACGTCTCCGTCTTCTGCGGCGGTTTCTCAGGGATATGCCTATCTGGGGAATAACGGCATTTCCCTGGGGCCGGGAATTGTCCGTGGTTTTGTTTCTTTTATGGCAAATGATGATCCGGATAACAGGTTCCCTGTATTTAATACCGCTTTGGGCTATGAAACCGGCAAGTATGATTTTTTGCTGGAAGGGATCTATTCAGAGCGTACTCTGTCGGAAAGGAAATCATCAACCTGGTTCAGTGAAAAACCGGCTCTTCCTGTCAGGGATACCCGGCTTTTTGCCGGCTCGGCTTCTTTTTACTGTCCTGCTTTTGGCGCGGCTTCGGATTTTGCATATTCGGAAACATTTGCTTTTGGCAGTGATTATTACAGTAATCTGGGACTGCGTTTTGGCAATAAGCCCTGGCGTTTTTCCCTTGCCTTTGATGCAGCCGGCAGCCGCTATATAGGCAGTGACGGCGGAAATCCCGGATCGGGATTTCGTACCGCAGCCCGGCTGGAAAGATTGGGGAAAAAAACCGGCCTTTTCCGGCTGACAACGGTTTTTCGCGGGCCTGGTCCGGATCAGGGTTTGCTTCCGGCGCTTAATTCGGGAGATTTTACTGACATTGCGCAGAGTTTTAACCGTATGTCCGGGGAATTGTATTGCCGGTTTCCGGTAAATGCTAATTTCTTCGGTCTTACCCGTTTTTCATTGTCTATGGACAGGGATGCCCGGGAAGAAAAAAAAGTTCTGGATTCCGGAAACGCTATGGCGGCATTTAAAATAGGGCCGGTAAATTCGGTGATCGAAGGAAAAGCAACATTGCTTAACCGTGATAAAAGTATATATATGGAAGAAACAGGCTACCAGGTTAATGCATATAAAGTAACACAAAGCCTTACCTGGACTGTTCACGGCCCATTTACCCGAAAGAAAACAGAAAATACATCGGAAATTGCCGGGACTGGACAGCGAAAAAAAACCAGTACAGGAAAAAAAGGCTCGTATACCATTGTTTTTTCCGCCAAAGCAGGGTACGAGAAAACTGTCAATAAGGAAGGAATCTGGAATACTTCCTTTTCAGCGTCAGTAAGGACCAGGAAAAACCGTATAACAATAAAGGCTGCTACATCCGCATTTCCACAAAAATGGGAATTTACACTTGGCTGGCGATTGCAATTGTAGGAAACTTATTGAATTTTGCTGAATATTTTGTATATTATACTATATGGAACACTACAATGCTTAATTTATGCAAGGAGAGTTAATGGGCATCGACATTACAAAGATACGGAATATCGGGATCAGCGCTCATATCGATTCGGGGAAGACCACCCTTTCCGAGCGTATTCTATTTTTCAGCAAAAAAATTCACGCTTTCCACGAAGTCCGCGGCAAAGACGGTGTGGGAGCTACCATGGATCACATGGAACTTGAAAGGGAAAGAGGAATAACAATTCAGAGTGCCGCAACTCAGGTGGAATGGAAAGATCATACGATCAACCTGATAGACACTCCCGGCCATGTGGATTTTACCATAGAAGTTGAAAGGTCTTTGCGGGTTTTGGATGGGGCAATACTCGTCCTCTGTGCTGTCGGCGGTGTCCAGTCTCAGTCCATTACGGTGGATCGCCAGCTAAAACGATACCATGTGCCGCGCATCGCCTTTGTCAACAAATGCGACAGAACCGGGTCAAATCCTTTTAAGGTTACACACCAGCTTCGTGAGAAACTCGGCCTTAATGCCGGGATGATCCAAATACCCATAGGCCTGGAAGACAGGCTGGAAGGGGTGGTAGACCTTGTTACCATGAAGGCAGTGTATTTTGACGGAGAAGCGGGAACGGAAATCCGCCATGCGGAAATCCCCGCCCACTTAAAGGCAGATGCGGAAAAGCACCGGGAAGAAATGATAGATACGCTTTCCATGTTCAGCGATGAACTTGCCGAAAAGTACCTTGCCGGCGAAAAAGTCAGCGAAGAACTTATCCGGCTGGCGATACGCAAGGGAACGCTGGAAGAAAAATATGTCCCGGTAATGATGGGCTCGGCCTATAAAAACAAGGGGATACAGCTCCTTCTGGACGGTGTAAATCAGTACCTTCCCAATCCAGCGGAAGTAAAAAACAGCGCCCTCGACCTGGACAACAACGAAGAACAAAAAGAATTATCCAGTGACGAAAAAAACCCTACGGTTGCTTTGGGTTTTAAACTGGAAGACGGCCAGTACGGTCAGCTTACCTATGTTCGTATTTACCAGGGCGCCCTTAAAAAGGGTGATGAACTGTTAAATACCCGTGCCAGGAAAAAGTTTAAGGTGGGACGGCTGGTTCGTATGCACTCGGATAATATGGAAGACATTAACGAAGGCTCCCCCGGCGATATTGTGGCGCTCTTTGGCATTGAGTGTGCAAGCGGCGATACTTTTTGCGGCGGCGGTCTTAACTATGCCATGTCGTCGATGTATGTTCCCGAGCCGGTTATCTCTCTGGCGGTAAAAGCCATAGACAAAAAAAGCGCAGACCAGATGGCCAAGGCGCTGAACCGCTTTACCAAGGAAGATCCGACCTTCCGGACTTTTGTTGATAATGAATCCAACGAAACAATTATTCAGGGGATGGGGGAGCTTCATCTGGAAGTATACATTGAGCGGATGCGCCGGGAATACAAATGCGAAGTAACAACCGGCATGCCCCAGGTAGCGTACCGCGAGGCGATTACTTCCCGTGCGGAATTCAACTATACCCACAAAAAACAAACCGGAGGTTCCGGCCAGTTCGGACGGGTTGCCGGTTATATGGAACCGTTTGACGAAGGGGAGTATGAGTTTGTTGACAGCATTAAAGGCGGAACGATCCCCACCGAATTTGTTCCAAGCTGCGACAAGGGGTTTAAGGAGGCCGTTAAAAAAGGCAGCCTTATCGGGTTTCCCATTGTTAAGATCCGCTGTGTGATTAACGACGGCCAAAGCCATCCGGTTGATTCTTCGGACCTTGCATTCCAAATGGCGGCCATTGGCGCTTTCCGCGAAGCGTATAATAAGGCCAAACCCTGTATACTGGAACCGGTGATGAAAGTTACCGTAGAAGGCCCGACTGAATTCCAGGGGAATATTTTTGCTTCTATTAACCAGCGGCGCGGTATTATTTCGTCATCGACCGAAGACGGAACCTTTTCCCGGATAGATGCGGAAGTTCCCCTGAGCGAAATGTTTGGTTATGCTACGGCGCTTCGTTCCATCACCCAGGGCAAGGCGGAATTCACCATGGAATTCGAGAAGTACAGCAAGGTGCCCGCGAGTATTAGCGACGAGCTAACAAAAAAACATGGTAGGAGTAGCAAGTGATTAAGGCAGAACTTATATCGCGCAGTCCTGTGCGTATTTTCGAAAAGTCAATTCACGGCGGACTAAAGGCCGGAGAAATCGGAATTATTGCCGCACCTTCGGGGATTGGCAAAACCTCGGTACTGGTGCAGCTTGCTTTGGATAAACTGCTTCAGGGTGAAAAGGTAATTCATGTATCGTTCACTCAGCATACCGATTATGTTTTGTCCTGGTACGAGGATATCTTTGATGAGTTTACCAGGAAGAAAAATCTTGATAATGCCAAAGAGGTAAAGGACGAACTGGTAAAAAACAGGGTGCTCCTGAATTTTAACCAGGATGGAGTAACAGGAGAACAGATACTGAAAAGCCTGCGGGCCTTA
>WRIX01000134.1 GCA_009782495.1 Treponema sp. | reverse complement strand
TGACTTTAAGGCATTGATGTTCTGATTATAGAAGGCGACAAATTCCGGATCCTGAAAGGGGTCGATTTTTACCTGCCGTCCAATGCGGCGGGCAAGTTCTTCTTCTTTCTGGCGGAGCTTTGGGGCATATTGCCGCTTGATTGCTTCTTCGTACTGAGATATTTCCTGGAGGTATTGAGAAACAGCTTCCATGAATTGCTGATAAAGCGCGGAAAAACGCTTGTCGGAAATAACTGCCGCAAGACCTTTTCCGACTGCTTCAAGCCGTTTTAAATCTTCCGGCACAGCAGGCAGGGCAATTTGTGTTACAAAAACTTCAAAACAGCCTTGCTTTAAGGATTGTTTTTCTTCGTCCGAAGATATTTTTTTTAATTCTCCTTCGAGAGAAGCAACTGTTCCCGCCAGGTATTGATTGGCCAGCTTCTTGCCCTGTTGCTTTACTTCAAAGAGCCCTATACTGGTTTTATCACTCTTTACATTTTCCGTTCTTTCCATTGCGATTTCAAGTGCGCTTTTAATCCTACCCATAACGTAAATCATATACCGGAACAGGGAGAGAGGGCAATATTCTCATTACCCGCTGAACATATCAATGCTCCCATATCGGCATATAAGGGATTATCCATGTAGCACATTCCGAACCATGTTACCCCCGCATGACGGGGAATCTGCCCTGAGCGGGAACACCGGTCGTGGCTGCAGTTGACGCACACTTTGGTGTGGCATTTGTTTGGCACGCCGAAAGTTCCCGCCAGGTCAGCCTTCCCCTCCTGCGGGGCAAGCATGTTCACGTACATGCTTCAAGTATGGGAGGATTGATGCGTTCAGTGACTTTTGCTACCCCTTCCCATACAATACTACAGGTATTTGTATACCAGACTCAGCAGCATATTGTAGTTTTTATGATGTAAGCCACAGATGAACGCATCGACACCAATGTTGCCACGCTGGTAGGGGGGATGGTTGACCATGAAGGCCATTTGGCGTGATACAACAGCAGCGACGCCAGAGCGTCCGTCAACAGCGGCCACGACCAACCGGCCTGAATGGGCGTTCATCCCCCCTACCAGTATGGGAGGATTGATGCGTTCAGTTATAACCTTTGTCATATTGTACTTTTTTTGTAGCTGAGGTATACTACCACCAGCTGCTTGTATAAGCCAGCATGAAATTTGACAAAAGGAGAAACCCCATGATAAACCTAAAAGCCGTCTGCCGTCTGCCTCACTACTTATTAGAAGAAACTTTTCACTTTTAGCACTTTTTGCCCTCCTTCCATTTATTTTTACATTTACTTCTTGCTCTAACGGTTCCACTGACTCCGTACCATCATTAGAAGGAACATGGAAAATGACGTATGGTACTGTTGATGAATATTTAGAGTTTTCAGGTACAACTATCACATGGACATTATATAACTCGGGTGCCTGGAATATTGGTTATAGAGGAACCTTTACCGATAATGGCAGCTCGTTTACCTTAACTTTCACCGAACAAAGCACAGATGAAGGTACTACGTGGACACCGTATACAGGTACGGAAACTTGGGATTATGTTATCAGCGGTACGACATTGTCCGTTTCTTGGGATAATTGGGCAAATCAGTCAGATTTTATAAAACAATAGGTAGAGTAATGCAGGAAGCGCAGCGGAGCATGTCCCCGGTCATTTTGGGAGTGTACAAAAGCCTTTGGGACACCACCAAAACCTTTTGGGAAGAGTTCTCGCAAAGATCGCCAAGGAGCAAAGATCGCAAAGAAGGGAACTAATAAATTTCCTTTCCGCCCTTTGCGTCTCCGCGTGAGATCTTGGGGGAGTGCCTTGGAATATAAAAAAGGCGTATATCATTGACCTAAAGCCATAATTCTTTCTATATATAAGTAATATTCTGTTCAGAAAGGAGAAAGCACGAAGTGAAGGAGTTTTATTATGGGAATGGTTAGTTATACTTTGGATACCCTGCCTCCGGTCAGCAAAGAGGATTTAGACGCAGTAGCCGCGCTCAGAGATGAAGATATTGATTGTTCTGACATACCCGAACTCACAAACTGTGCAGGACTTCGCCCTAAACCGGCCCACGAACCGGAAAAAGCCGCCGTTACCGTTCCGACCTAGCAGCTATCCAATTCCCCGACACCCGTCTCTGCGTGAGATCTTGGGGGAGTGTCTTGGAATATAAAAAAGGCGTATATCATTGACCAAAAGCCGCAATTCTTTCTATTATAAGTAATATTCTGCTCAGAAAGGAGAAAGCATGGTTATTGGAAGCGTTCAGACCCTTATAGGAATAGGGGGTTATCTTGTTTTAATAATAATTCTGGGGCTTTGGTATGCACGGCGCAGCAATAGCACTCTGGAAGAATACTTTTTAGCCAGACGCGGTTTTGGCCCCTGGGTGGCGGCTATGAGCGCCGAGGCTTCGGACATGTCCGGCTGGCTTCTTATGGGACTTCCCGGAGTGGCTTATTTTACCGGTTATGGAGAAGCTTTTTGGACAGCTCTGGGGCTTTTTATCGGCACCTGGATCAACTGGGCGGTGGTTGCTAAACGGCTGCGCAGTTATTCCCAAATTGCAGATAATGCCATTACCTTGCCGGAATTTTTCAGCAAGCGTTTTCATGACAATAAGCGTATATTGCTTTCCCTGTCGGCATTAATTTGTCTGGTGTTCTTTTCCATTTATGTGGGAGCTCAGTTAATTACCTTTGGAAAACTTTTTAGTTATACCTTTGGCGCCAACATGACTGTTATGGTAATTCTGGGGGCAGTAATTGTTTTATTCTATACGCTTCTTGGAGGTATCTGGGCGGTTGGGATGAGCGATCTGATTCAGGGACTTTTAATGGTAAGCGCTTTGGTATTGGTACTGGGGGTAGGCTTTGTAACTGCCGGCGGAATAACTACCATAGCTGCAAACCTATCGGCTTTTCCAAGGTTTACCGACTTTTTCGGAATTGCCACTCCAAAAATGGTTAATGGAGTGCAGGAGGTAATAAACGGTGTTCCGCAATTCGGAGCCGGTGCAAATTACGGCTTTCTTGTAACGGTAAGTACCATGGCATGGGGCCTCGGTTATTTTGGCATGCCCCAGGTATTAGTCAGGTTTATGGCGATTAAGAAAACGTCGATGATCAAGTCTTCACGAAATATCGCTGTTATTTGGTGTTTTATTGCTCAGGCCGCTGCAGTGCTTATCGGTATTGTCGGGCGTTCATATCTTCCAAGCCTTTTAACCACGGCAGGAGATGCGGAAAATATCTTTATCCTTTTAACCACCCGTTTCTTTCCGCCCCTTCTGGCAGGGATTGTGCTTTCCGGAATTCTCGCAGCGTCCATGAGTACCTGTGATTCACAAATGCTGATTGTTGCATCATCTCTTGCAAATGATCTTTTTAGGGGTGTGTTTAAAAAGGATGCCAGTGAAGCGGCAGTTTTATGGGTTGCCCGTGCAGCCATGCTGATTGTAGCAGGGTTCGCAGTTGCTATCGCCATTACCGGAAACCAGTCCATATTCCGGGTCGTGTCCTATGCATGGGCTGGCTTTGGCGCATCTTTCGGTCCCCTGGTATTGTTCAGCTTGTTCTGGAAGCGAACTACTTTCCCAGCTGCTGTAGCGGGAATGCTTACCGGCGGAATAATGGTGATTGTATGGAAGAATCTTATCTCCAAAGCCGGCGGAATCTTTGCCGTTTACGAACTGCTTCCCGCGTTTATCCTTTCCGCTTTGGTAATAGTTGTTGTCAGTTTGGTTACAGATAAACCTTCTTCTGAAATTGAAAAGGAATTTGAAGAGGCGAAAACAGCTGAGTTTTAATACTGTTTTTACCCGTTTTGAGCGGATGGGGCTGGACGAGAAGTTTGCTGCTTTTCGGACACCGCCATCCGCTTTGTTTTTTTACGGAAATTGAATTAAACCGCTTTCTGTTAGCAGCATATCCATTTTTTTGTCCCAAGTATCGGCAGGTACTTCGTCTACAAGCTGGCAATTCATGCAAAGGCCAATAGCGGTATAATTCCAACTTGATTCGTCAAGGGCGGCAAAGAAACGGTCGTAATACCCCCGTCCGCGGCCCAGCCGGTAAAGCAAGCGATCAAATGCCATGCCGGGGGTGATCACCAGGGTGGGAAAATTGTCGGCTGTCAGGATACGGGAAGGATTTGCCGTATCATCTTGGTTGATTTGGTAAAAAACAAGCAGTTCCCCTTCAATCCGCGGAACAAAAAGTGATTTTTCTGTTTTAAGAACTGTTTCCATTAGTGGCTGGGTATCCATTTCGTC
>WRIX01000133.1 GCA_009782495.1 Treponema sp. | reverse complement strand
ATTTCATAAAAAAAAGGAAGAAAAGCAGCGTTCACCTATTGACAGAGAGACACATCATATCAGAACGTCTATGAGAAAAGTCAAGCAGAAATACGAGATTCTTTTGAAAAATAGAGCCTGTCCTAAAAATTGTGTAAATGGCCATAGTGAGGTAAAGTATGGTCATGGCACGAAAAAAAGAGAAGAAAGAAAAGGACATCCTGGATCAGATTCTCGATACCATTGATTTCCGGGGTCTTACCCAAGATGAAGTCGCGGGTAAGGACGGGCTGATAAAACAATTAACCGGAAAGATACTCCAGAGGGCTCTTGACGCGGAAATGACGGAGCATTTGGGATATGAAAAAAACTCAAATGACGGTGACAACAGCGGCAACAGCCGTAACGGACATTCGGAAAAGACAGTCTTACTGGAAAACCAGGAAGCGACAATTGAAGTCCCCCGTGACCGGAACGGGACGTTCGAACCGGCAATAGTCCCGAAATACCAGAAGCGGTTACCACTATTTAACGACCAGATTATTTCGATGTATGCCCGCGGGATGACCGACCGCAAAATAAAGGATCATCTGGAAGAGATCTATAACGTTGAAGTGTCACCGGATCTGATAAGCCGGGTGACGAACGCGGTGTTGGAAGAAGTCCGCGAATGGCAGAACCGGCCGCTGGAAAAGGCGTATGCGATAGTGTACCTGGACGCGCTGCGGGTCAGGGGCAGGGAAGATGGTAAAAGCTGCATGAAAAGCGTTTATGTGGCTCTGGGGGTCAATTTTGAAGGCCAGAAGGAGGTATTCGGGCTGTGGATAGCGGAAAACGAGGGAGCCAAATTCTGGATGGGCGTATTAACAGAACTGAAGAACCGTGGCCTTCAGGATATCCTCATTGCCTGCATGGATGGGCTAACCGGCTTTCCCGAGGCGGTTCGATCGGTTTACCCTAACACCCGTGTCCAGTTGTGCATTGTTCACATGGTTCGTAATTCGACGAAGTTTGTTTCGTACAAAGACCTGAAAAAAGTATGCGCCGATCTGAAGGCCGTCTATTCAGCTAACACCGAAGCGGCCGGGCGGGACGCCCTTGAAGAGTTCGGAAAAACCTGGGACGCGAAATACCCGATGATTTACAAATCCTGGGATCATCATTGGGATGATTTGAGCGAGTTCTTCAAATACCCGCCTGAAATCCGACGCGCCATTTATACGACTAACGCGGTTGAATCGCTGAATTACTCGTTGCGACAGGTTACGAAAAACCGCTCGTCATTTTCAACAGATGACGCTATACTTAAGATACTGTATTTGGCTATTCGTAACGCTTCTAAAAAATGGACTATGCCGATAAGGGATTGGGGTCAGGCGTTGAACCAATTCGCCATTGAATTTGGGATTGAACGGGTTCCGTTCAAATGATATTTTTCATTTACACAAAAAATCAGACAGGCTCTTTTCTTTACGTTCTGCAAGCCGTGCCGCTGTTTTGTTATAAAAAACATCATTCGGCGTTAAATACCAGATTGCGCTGTGAAGCCTTACCCCGTTGTAATACGCAATCCATTGCGCCATTCTAACACAAGCGTCTTGATAATCTAAATATGCCGACCTCCTTACATGTTCCGTTTTCAATGTCCGGTTAAACCGCTCCAATTTTCCGTTGCTTTGAGGATGGTTAGCCGATGTAAATGTTTGCTTTAATTCCAAAAGCGAAATCAATTCCTGAAAATCTTTTGATATAAACTGGCTGCCGTTATCGCTTATGAGCCTGGCATTTTTTGCTTCAGGGTAAAGTTCTTTTGTTTCAGTTACAAGTATTTCGGCGTTTATCCCTTCCATGGTTTGGCATAGCCGCCAGTTAAGCATCCTGCGGCTGAAACCGTCAAGTATTCCCAGAAAATAATAAAACCCCGCGCCTATCCTGATGTACGAAAAATCAATATGCCATTGTTCATGTACCGCTTCCGGCTGGTCAAAGCCTTTCTTTTTCATCTCTTCCGCTTCCGCCCACTTTTTACCCAAATTATTACGTTTTATGACGTTGTAGACGCTGCTGCAGGCCACATACGCTATGTTTTTGTCTATCATCTCATAACACAGCACGCGGTAGCCTTTAAGGGGGTTCTCAATGACATATGCAATTATGGCCCGTTCTTCTTCAGGGGTAATGTAATAATTCTTTGGAATATTGTTATTATGTTTTGTTTCAACCCCGCGCCGGCCGTTCCATTCATACCATGTCCTCAGCGATATTCCGGCGCGGCTTAACAGAAACTCCAGCGAAAGTTTTGTCATGGCTTTATAACGCAATATTTCACTCTCGACCAGCTTTCTTGCTTGAAGACTCATTTTTGCTTTTCCTAAAAACGGCCAGAATAATTTTTTTTTAGTTCCATAAGTTCCCCTGCAAGTTCTGCAATGATCTCATCCTTGCGTTTAATTTTTTCCTCAAGAGAGCTTATTTTCCGGTCTTCAGCTTTGCCGCTGATGTCGCTCCTTTTTATCTGGAAGGTTTTCATTCCGCCTTCAAAAAGCTGTTTTCTCCAATTAAAAATATTGTTTGGATGAACACCGTAATTCTCCGCCGCTTGGCTTATCGATTTTCCATCCTCAAGCACTTCCCTGAGAATCTTCATTTTTTCTTCAGCAGTAAACCTTTTTCTTTTGCTCATTTCTCCCCCTGAGCTTTAGTTTTACCACCTTATATGCTTAGGTCTTTTTGTGCAAGTTCAGCGTGGGCACGGCAGACCGTATTCTTAAAATAATAAAGGACACCGTTTCCCAGGGTGAATTGTTTCCGACATTCAAAACACCGGCAACGGTAAACATCAAAAAGGACGTCGTTATAAGCTGGGTTTCCACAAAAACGATAAAAGAAAAATACCCGAACCTGTTAAACCTTACACTGGCCGGTGATAAAAAAACCTTATCCCAATTATTAGACGAGGTTGAAAATTGGTATGTAAGTCTTCGCGGTGAGGATTACGGGAACTGGATCAAGGTCTTTTTGTTCGCATGGGCCGTAAAGGATCAACTGATAAACGAACCGGATACAGTAGACCTTTTTGAAGATAACAACGGGAAATACAACTTCATAATGAACGTGGATAAAAGATTCTATGATTTTTTTGCCAAGCCGATAGGCAATAAACCCAACGGCACGAAATACCACACCGACAAACAGAAAAGGAAAATAATAGACTGGCTGGAAAGAAACAACGGGGCTATTGAATTTCCCATTATCGCTTCGCTGCCTAACAAGAGAAAAGCCATAATCCCTAAAGCGGGGAAAATCTTTTCATTCAAAAAGGCCATAAGAGATGACGGAAAACAGCTTTTGATATTTTCGATTGATACCACTGTTTTAGACGATGAATTCAAAAACTATGTCTCATTCAACAGAATCGATATTGACGCTATAGAGGAATCATGAAAAACGATTAGCCCAAAATATGGGGAAACATCGTTAAAAGAGTACATGGACATTCCGTTGAGGTTTCTTTCGACATTGAAAATAATATACTCCCGCAACGCATTAATAAAACTGGAAAACGGCTTGCTTGCGTGTATACAGCCGCTAAAAAGGGAAAACCTGGACAGCGACTTGGGGAACCTTGCGGAGAGGATACAGAAAACCCTAACAAGCAGGAATATAATACGGACAGGTAAAACAAGCGGCAAACCGCAGGAGATAAAAGACTTTATTCTCAAAACTACCTTCAAAATAGCGGTTGAAAGAAAATGGCTTTTCTGTATGCCGAAATATGAAAAGGGGGTTTATAAATTCACCATGAACCCCGGATTTTTTGATAGGAAAGACACGGCGAAACGGTTACAGGTGGGAAAAATGGTTGACCCCGTTGCCGACAATGGTTGACCCTTTTGCCGACATTTTAAGCCTTAATTCTTTACCGGATATGAAATTAACAAAACCGCTATGATCTAATATCTAAAAGATCATATTAGGCGGGGCTTTTTGAATACGCCCCGCCATTATTGGAGTTGACCCTTTTGTCGACATTTTGGATCCGTGTTTTTTTCTAGGGAGTCCGGGGCCAATGAAAAGCCGTCCGGGAAGTTATCTGACCCCCTCCCCGGACAATGAAACCCACTGCGCTTTTCCCCCATATGGGGGATACGGCATTATACCAAATCGGCGCCGGAAAACAACGCCCTGCATGAATTCCTGAAAAGCCCGAAAACTCTAGTTTTTTCTAGTTTTTGCTAGTTTCGTAAAATACCGATTTTGCCAGTTTTCCACAGAGCAGCTCCGATTCCTCTGGGGCTTTGGATTGTTATTTTTTTCACAAAAAATTAAAGTATGGTGTATGAAAAAGATTATCCTGTTTACGTTGATTTTCGCTGTCGCCGGGACCGCTTTCGGGCTTGTCAATAAATCTTCTGTCGCTTAAAATGGGTTATGGGGGTTGGTATGCTTGAAACTGAATGGGAATTCTACGAAAATAACCGGGATGAACTGGTTGAGAAGTATTGTGATAAATTCGTTGTAATATCTGGGGACAAGGTAATTTCCGCCTATGATGACGAAAAAATAGCCTATCAGGAAACCATAAAAACTATCCCCCTTGGCTCATTTATGATCCACCATATAGCAGAG
>WRIX01000132.1 GCA_009782495.1 Treponema sp. | reverse complement strand
AGATGTTCTTTCCTTTGGGTTATTTTATTTACAGCCTCTTTCACCAATGACCTTTGTAACAGCCCGGACGGAAATAATGCTGGATAAGGAAATTACTGCTTCAGGTTTTAATATAAAAGATGCCAATGAAAACCGTCTGTTCCTTATTACCGGAGAAATAATGGGCGGTATTCTTATTGACCGGTACAGTACCGTAAAAGCCGGCGCCCTTTTCTTTACCAACCCGCAGGATTCCCCTGCCGGAGATGACGGGCGGAACACGGTTCTTGGATTCGGTGCGGCTTATACATTTAATACTTTGGATTATCTTTTTATGCCCTCACGTGGAATATATGCCAGCCTGGAAAACCGATTGTACTTTCCATTGCCTTTTAAGGAACCGCAGTTTTTTGATATACTCTCCCTTGATCTGCAGGGAATACTGCCTGTAGGAAAGAAGCTCAGCATTGTTGCCGGTACCTATGCCGGCTCGGATCTTGGTTCAAACCTTTCCCGCCTCGAAAGCCTCCCGGCGGGATTTACCGCATTTGACCGGCAATACTTTCCCAATGTTTGCAGTACGGATTACTACTACCCGCACAAAGCGGCAGCCTCTCTGTCAATTCAGTTTCAGCCAAGAAAAAACCTCTCTATTCTGGGAGGTCAGTTAATCGCTTCTCTTTCGGTCTCTGCCGGAGAACTGCTTAATGAATGGGAAGATTTTGAATTTGACAATGTTATTTGGAATACCTCGTTAAATATAGGATTACGTATTAAAAACAATTTCGGCTTTTTATTACGGGTCGGAGTGGGCAGCAACGGTTCTGATTCAGTAATGCCCTTTATTGCACTTGATATAGGCCAGGCAATAAGAAGCGGGATAAAACCGGGACACTAATTAAAAATCTTTCCGGGATTCATTATATTATTCGGATCCCATGCACGTTTTAACGCCTTCATTAATTCCAGTTCGCCGGGGTTTACAAGCTCTTTAAAGAATTCCCGGCGTTTTATTCCAATGCCGTGTTCACCGGAAATTTTTCCTCCGGCTGCTTTGGTTATTTCATAGAGTTCCTTCTGGCAGGCCCATTCATTTTTCTTCCATTCATCCATATTCATTTCAGGGTCTTTTACCAGGGTAGCATGGAGATTACCGTCTCCTGCGTGACCATAGCAGGGGATCTGCATTCCGTATTTTTTGCCAAGCCTTTCCAGTTCAGGAATAATGTCAGGAATACGGGAAATGGGAACGACAATGTCTTCGAGGCTTTGAGTAGGGCTGAATACTTTAAAGGCTTCCGCAATATTTCGCCTTACGTTCCATATCCGTTCAATATTGTTTCTGTCTTCAGCTACGTATACTTCCAGTGCGCCGCGGCTTTCGCAGAGTTTTCCTGTTTCAATAAGATCGGATTCAACCTGAACAGGATCCGAACCGTCAAGTTCAATCAGAAGCATGGCTCCGCAATCTTCGTAGGGCAAGCTTTCGTTAAGGTATTTGCAGCTTGTCTGCACGGAAAGTTTATCCATAAATTCTATGCTTGTCGGAGTAACTCCCCTGCAAAGAATTTCAGGTACAAGGTCGATAGCGTCTTTAGGCGTTTTAAAAAGCGCAAGAAGATCGGACTTTGATGAAGGGTAACCAATAAGCCTGATGATCGCTTTGGTTACAATGCCCAGCGTTCCTTCCGATCCGATAACAAGCGATTTTAAATCATAACCGGTAACATCTTTGGCAAGCTTGCCCCCCAGTTCCACGATTTCTCCCGTCGGGGTAACCAGTGTAAGGCCAAGTATATAACGGCCGGTAACACCGTACTTAACCGCCTTGCCGCCGCCCGCATTTTCTGCAATATTGCCGCCAATAACACAGGTTTGAAGGCTCATGGGATAACCGGCAAAAAAGAGTCCCTGTTCTTCAACCGCTTTTGCAAAGTCATTGGTTACCATACCGGCTTCCGCAACGGCAAGCATATTTTCCCTGTCAACCTCGATAAGCCGGTTCATTTTTTCCAGAGAAACAACAATGCCTCCGTACTCGGGAATAGCCCCACCGGAAAGACCCGAACCTGCGCCTCGCGGAGTTACAGGAATTAGTTCACGGTTGGCAAGTTGTACAACTGCGGCTGTCTCTTCGGTACTGGCAGGAAGAACAACCACATCAGGCCTGTGTCCAAACTCGCGAGCATCGGTTTCGTCATGGGAATAGGCATCGAGTTTTTCTCCATCGGTAATGACATTGCCTCTTCCCACAATCTTTCTGAGTTCTTCTATTATTTGATCTGTCATTGTATGATAGACCATTTTATTCCTCACTTCTTGTAGGCTTAAGTCTTTTTTTCAATTCTCCCAATACTTCAAAGGCATCCCCTACAATAGCAAGATCAGCTACCTTGTGGAGATTGGCATCAGGATCAATATTGATCGAAACAATAGTCTCGCTGGTTTTAATCCCCGCCAAATGTTGAATGGCTCCGGATATACCAACGCCTATATACAGCCTGGGAGAAACAGTTTTGCCCGAAAGTCCCACCTGATGAGGATAACTAATCCAGCCCCGGTCGACTGCATCCCTGCTTGCACCAACTTCACCGCCAAGGCTCTGTGCAACATCCCGAAGCAGATTGAAGTTTTCTCCTTTTTTTAAACCACGTCCGCCGGAGATAATCAATTCAGATTCTTCAAGATTTGCAAAACCTGTTTCTTCCCGGCGGTAACCTATTACACGAGTCCGGTTTGTTTTAAGAGCGGGGAACTTCCCGCCGCCGGGCAAGGTATCGTTTAAAGAAAATCTAATTACGTTACCGGTTCGTTTAGTATCCTCTTCTAGGGGGCGTGATGATCGGGGACGGACTGTAGCCATTTGCGGTTTCCGATCCGGCGTCTTAATCGTCGCCATGATATTACCCCCGATGGCAGGCCGGGTTTGAAGCAGCAGGCCGGTTTCTTCTTCTATGTCCAATCCTGTACAATCTGCGGTAAGTCCGGCCCGTACTTTTACCGCAGTGTAGGGCATAAGGGTACGCCCTGTTGAAGTAGCCGCAGCAAGTATGATTGCAGGTTGATAGTCTTTGATAAGCGTTGTTAGTATCGCAGAATACGTTTCAGCGCAAAAGAATTTAAGTTCATCATCTTCAACAACGATTACCTCATCAGCGCCGCAGTGAATTAATTCCTGAAGATTTTCTTCTTTAAGAACAGGCCCGATTAGTATTGAACATAAGTTAACATTGAGTTTATCGGCAAGATCCCTGCCGCGCGAAAGAAGTTCAAAGGAAACAGTTTTTAATTTTCCATTATGCTGTTCAGCAATAGTCCACACACAACTTTCGTTGTGTACATAACCTGGGCTGCGAATACTGCCTTTCATACAAACCCTTTTTCGCTTAATAGCTGCATTAAACTGTCCACTGCTGTCTTGAGTGATTCTTCGTCCTGGATTTTAATCATCTTTCCCCCTCTGCTAATCGTTGGGGTATCAATTTTAACTACTCTGGTTGGCGAGCCTTTAAGACCCAAATAGTCCTCTTTTACTTCCAGATCATCTGCAGAAAACACAGGAATATCCATTTCTCTGGAATGAATCTTTCCTTTAAGAGTCGGAAGCCGCGGCACGGCAATTTCCTTTACCACTGTAATAAGACAGGGTAAAGAGGTTTCGAGTATTTCGTAGCCTTCTTCCACAAGCCGTTCCGCCCGGATACAGTTCCCGGTAATTTGTTCGATTTTGGAAACATAACTTAGAACTGGAATATCCAGCCAGGAAGCCAAAGCAGGTCCAACCTGGGCGGTATCTCCGTCGGTAGCCCGCTCTCCGGTTACAATAATGTCAAAAGGGCCAAGCTTTTCAGCAGCCAGGAAAAGCGTATAAGAAGTTGCCAGGGTATCTGCTCCGCCGAATTTACGATCGGAAAGCAGAACACAACGATCACAGCCCATTGCCGCCGCTTCACGCAAAACCCGCATGGCGGCAGGAGGCCCCATGGAAACAGCGGTAACATCCCCGCCGTATTTTTCCTTTAAAGAGAGTGCTGTTTCTATTGCGTAAAGATCCAGCGGGTTTACAACTGTTTCTATTCCGGTGCGTATAACCGTACCTGTTGCAGGATCCATTTTAACATTACTGCTTTCGGGAACCTGTTTAATGGCAACAAGAATGTTCAATTACAAAAACCTCAAAAATAACTTTCTATTATTATATCACGTTTATTTCACATTTATAACTCTCAGGATGCGCGGAGGTGATTATGACAGAAACCAATCATATAGACTTTTCCGGCATAGAAAAAGTTAGGGGCATGTTTTTTAAAATGTTAAAAAAATTCGGAAAAACACTTGACAATATTGTAAAAATATAATAAATGGTAATTTATGAGTGTATAAAAAGCAAAAATTACTTCGCCTTTTGCAGATAATAAATTGGAAATCATTTAGGAGATAATAAAATGATTGAAAACAAAAGAGACATCATTAGAAGTGATGTAGATGAAGACTATGCATGTTCTGGAGTTGTTGAAGCTGGAGACTTTGTTTTTATAAGTTATTGTTTTGGCAATGCCGGACAGTCTATTGAAAAACAGATTATCGGTGCAGTTGATACCTTAGAAAAACGGTTGGAAACAAAAGGTTTAACTTTAGAATCTGTTGTTAATACAAAGTGTTTGTTTAAGGATATTATGGATCTTCCCGTTCTTAAAAATGTATTTAAGGAA
>WRIX01000131.1 GCA_009782495.1 Treponema sp. | reverse complement strand
TAAAGTCGTAAATTTTGATTTTCCGGGTATCGGCGGTAGGCTTAAAGACCTCCGGCTCGGTATCCCCGGCGTTGATAGCGGTTAATAGCTGGTCTATTTCGTCCTGAGACAGTACTTCGGTCACATCTGAAGTATACCCCGGATTGCCTAATAATACAATAACCGGAAAAACAGAAGTACCGATACAATATAAAGGGCAGGAACCATGAAGATATTTATACCTTGATCAGAGAGGTTTCGGGGTCTAAAATTGAATGAGTGGACTGGTCAATAAGGAAACAAAATGGATAAAAAAGAAAACATTAATACTTTCCGGACGATCAATGAATACGAATTGATGAAATTCAAACTCGCAAACGACGCCCTCGGCATTGCGCTGTGGGATATGGATATTGTGAGCGCAGATCCTGTAAGTCCCCTAAACAAGATTACATGGTCTCAGGAACTGCGCAATATGCTGGGCTTTTCTGACGAGAATGATTTTCCAAATACAATTACCGCTTTGGCCGACCGGTTCCATCCTGATGACAGTGATACTGTGTTTGCCGCTTTTGCGGCGCACTTTAACGATCAAACCGGAAAAACACCGTACAACATCGAATACCGGCTTAAGCATAAAACCGGGGAATATCGCTGGTTTCACGGGCTAGGAACCACTCTGCGGGACAATGCAGGCGTCCCGCTCAGAGTTGCCGGTGCCGTTATGGACATAAATGAAAAAAAACAAACACAAACCCAACTGATGATAATGTCGAGTATTGTGCAGCATTCGCCGAATTTTATTTCCTATAAAAAGCTCTACGGTAAATGCTTATACGTCAATCCTGCAGCGGCTTCGCTTACCGGATATTCACAGGATGAACTTAAAGAGGATTATCTTGGTACGCTGTTTGATGATGAAACGTCAAAACTCATTTCCGAACAAATAACCAAAGACCTCCGTGAAAAAGGCATATCCCATTACGAAGCAAAAGGGAAAATAAAGAACGGCTCAGAAAGAGTTTTTTCAGGCACCTCATTTTTAATAGAAAAGGATGCGTTTGCGTCTGTAGCGACAGATGTTACCGAAGCGAGAAGATTAGAAACCGAAAGAATAAAAGCGATTAAAGCGCTGGAATACAGCAAAAAGCTGACAGATATCCTGAACAAAACAGCCATAGTGTTTCTGTCGCAGAGCGAGGAAACCTTTGAAGATATGATGGCTTCCGGGTTAAAACCTTTCTGCGACGCATTGGATTTAGACAGGGTCTCGGTCTGGCGCAATTCCCAAAAGCCGGACGGACTGCACGTGTCCCAGATTTTCCTATGGGACAGGGAATCCGGCGGTTCGACAGAACCAACTGCCGGATTGGACGATATTACATACGCCCGGTTCGCGCCGCGATGGGAAGGGCTTCTGGCAGGCGACGAATCTGTCAACAGTCCTGTACGCCTGCTTCCTGAAGCTGCTATGCTGAATTATTACGGCGTTGTTTCGGCGTTTGTTGCTCCGGTATTTATCAACAATACCTTTTGGGGGTTCGTGTTGTTTGAAGACCGCCGGAATGAGCGGTATTTTGATAACGACTGCGCCGACATTATGCGTTCGGCAGCGTTCCTGTGCACAAATACCGTAATACGGGAAGAAAATACGCGGGCCGCGCAGGAGGCAGCGGAAGAACTCAAATACAGTAAAGAACAGACAGATAAACTAAGCAATTGGTACAGATCAATTCTTGATGCCATACCGCTTCTTGTTACAGTAACAGACGCAGATATGAACTGGACATTTGTCAATAAAGCTGTAGAGGATCTTCTGGGTACAAAACATGAGGAAATACTGGGCAAGCCCTGCAGTAACTGGAATGCACATATCTGCAATACTCCCGACTGCGGCATAGTCTGTGCAAAACGGGGCGAAAAGCGCACGTTTTTTTCACATAAGGGATTGTCTTATCAGGTGGATGTCGAGATATTAAAAAATAGTGACGATGAAGTATCGGGGTACATCGAAATTGTACAGGATATTACCAAACTTAAAGAGGCGGAAGTATTGAAACAGGTACGCGAAGCGGAAGATCGCGTACAAATCATCTTTGACACGGCGCCGATTGGCTGTTGTATGTTCGATGATAATTTTAATATTATTGACTGCAATCTGGAAACGGTAAAAATGTTCGGGTTGGCGGATAAGAAAGTTTTTCTTGACAGCTTTTTTAAACTTTCACCGGAATACCAGCCAGACGGAAAAAAATCAAGCGAGCTTGCGGTCGAAAACAACTGCAAAACGCTCAGAGACGGTTATAACCGCTTTGAGTGGATGCATCAGATGCTGAACGGGGAACCTCTGCCGAGTGAAATTACCCATGTGCGTGTTAAATTCAAAGACGAATATGTTATCGCGAGTTATATCAGAGATTTAAGGGAACATAAAGCTCTGCTGAACGAGATACATCACGAAAATGAAAGATATATGAATATGGCTCATTGGTACGAGTCGCTTCTTGACGCATTACCGTTTTTGGTTTCGGCCCAGGATTTAAATGAAAAATGGACATTTGTAAACGCCGCCGCCGAAATGTTTTTAAAGAGTGATCGGGAAGAAATCATCGGCAAACCCTGCAAGAATTGGGGATTGAGTATATGTGATACCGACAAATGCGCCATAGTTTGCGCAAGGCGCGGACAAATGCGTACATTTTTTATGCACGAAAATACATCATTTCAGGTTGATACAAAGTATCTGAAGGACCTGAATAATGAAACCGCAGGTTATATTGAGATCATACAGGACATTACCCAAACAGAACGCATGATGAAACAACAAACGGAAATGGAAGCCGCAGCCAGGGCAAAATCGGCATTTTTGGCAGCAATGAGCCACGAAATGAGAACACCGATGAATACGATTATCGGAATGGGAGCAATCGGTAAAAACGCAGTTGATATAGAAGGTAAAAATTACGCTCTGAACAAGATAGAAGAAGCATCGATTCATCTGCTGGGTGTTATCAACGATGTGCTTGATATGTCAAAAATTGAAACAAACAAGCTGGAATTGTCGCATATAGCTTTTGACTTAAGAGCATCAATAAAGAAGGCGATATCTTTTATTCAATTTAACATTGAAGAAAAGCAGCTTCAGTTTTCCCTGAACATAGATCAAAACACGCCAACATTAGTAATTGGTGACGATCAACGGCTGTCACAGATAATAATAAATTTGCTGTCAAATGCCGTAAAATTCACTCCGGAAGAAGGCAAAATCAGTCTTGCCGTATCCCTGGAACACGAAGAAGACGGAATTTGCGAATTATGTTTTGAAGTAGCCGACAGCGGCATCGGCATATCCCCCGATCATCATGAAAGGATATTTAATCCGTTTGAACAGGCGGAAAGCGGCACAACCCGTAAATACGGCGGTACCGGTCTTGGTCTTGTTATTTCAAAAAATATCATTGAGCTGATGGGCGGCAGGATTTGGGTAGAGTCGGAACCCGGCAAAGGTTCGCGGTTTATTTTTACCGTAAACCTTCTTCGTGATGAAGAAGGTTTACGCCAAAAGCCCGGCTCTGACGGGAAGGACGAAGTTTCCCCTGAAGATATATACGACAAAACCAACGGGAAAAAAGTGCTGCTTGTCGAAGACATAGAAATAAACCGTGAAATTCTTATTACTCTGCTGGACGGCACAGGGCTGATTATCGACACAGCTGAAAACGGAAGAGAAGCGGTTGATATGGTGACGGCGGCTCCGGAAAATTACGATTTGATTTTTATGGATATGCAAATGCCCGTAATGGACGGGCTTGAGGCAACCCGTCAAATACGCAACCTGCCCTTGGCCGGCAAAAAACTGCCTATAATAGCAATGACCGCAAACGTGTTTCAGGAAGACATTGAAAAATGCCGTGAAGCAGGTATGGATAACCACATCGGAAAACCGTTTGATTTAGCTATCGTATTGGAAAAACTCCGCGAGTATTTAGCCGACTAATACGTAACCGTTACCGGGCCAATCATACCCCGTTCCGCAGTATCTGAGCCAAAGTACTGTGCCTGAGCTGTGGTCTGACCTTTTTCGCCAAGCTTTACTGCCGCCGTATAAATAACATGGTTTTCGTTACGCAAAGTGGCCTCTACCAAAACCCGGTATTCACCGGCAGAAACTGCCCGGCCTGCACTGTCTGTACCGTCCCAGACATAACGCAGGTTACCGCTCTGTGGGGTTGGTCCTGTAATGGCGTCAACCTGGGTTTTGTTCATTCCTGCAAGATTGGACCGCTTTACCCACTGAGCTATGGACAACGGCCGGCGCTGCCAGCCTCCTGCGGCAGTAAAGCGGGTGGCATAGAGGGTCTTAATATAACGGCCCTGAGCGTCTTCGATCCACACAGCAAACTGATTACTGGCCGATCCGCTTTGTTTGGTGTAGGCAAAGCTTACCTCCACTTTGTATGCTCCGGCAGATGAATTCTGGGTAAATGCAATTACCGGAATACACAACGCCAAAACTGCGCAAACGGATAACACTATCAACAATGGTTTTTTCATTTTTTACCTCCTATTTCTACTTCCCACATTCTGTCTTTAATTGTCCCCTTTGACGGAGGAAAGATCAGGTTAAGGGTAATTCCTACAACAGTAGCCAGAGCAACACCGGAAAGGTTAAATGTAACATCCTGTGTAATGTTAAAGGCAAACATTCCGCCGCCAATACCAATCACCAAAATTACCGAGGTAATAACAAGGTTTCGTTTATCCTTAAAATTAAC
>WRIX01000130.1 GCA_009782495.1 Treponema sp. | reverse complement strand
TAATGGCAAGTATCAATATTCCAGTGCCAATATTACAGATTAATTTCTCAAAAGTATTAAAAAAGATACGAGAAACATATCTACAGGAAGCATTAAGTGAAACAATAGATAAAGTAAATTTATCAAAACTGGATAAAGAGCTTAACGAAGGTGTTCCGGAAAAATATTTGAAATTATTAGCAAAACATGGATTAAGAGGGGAATTGATTTTTCCGGTTCCTTGTCTGCTTGAGGCAAACCCTTTCTTGCTGGGATATTATCGATTATTGCTTGGGTTTAGTCAAAAAGAATTCTATGGTAACACATTTGGAGTATCTGTTTTTAAAACAATGGAGACAAAAGGGGTATTACTTGAGCGTACCAAAGATAAATTATCTGATTTATGCAAGGCATTAATAAGGAGTGCTATAGCACTTACTGATGGCATAGGTACACATAATTTATGTGGTAAAATTCTTGATGACCTGACTTTATTAACAATCGGCCCCCAATTGCGTGGTGGCGAAAATGTAGAAAAAGGTACGTCTGGGATAGTCAATGTCTTTAACGCTATTTTCAATATTGTTGAAAAATCAATAATATTTTACAGTTCTAATAAGATAGAATTGGAAAATGCCGCAGGAAGAAAAGTACTTATTGAATTTACGGCAGATCCGGATATTGTTATTCGTGAAGAAATAGGTGAAAATCGTTATAGAAACATTGTCGCAATAGAGGTAAAAGGCGGCAAGGATTTTTCAAATATTCACAATCGTGTTGGTGAAGCTGAAAAAAGTCATCAAAAGGCAAAACAATTCGGTTATGTAGAATGCTGGACTGTTGTAAATGTTGATCGTATAGATATAGAAATGGCTAAAAGGGAATCCCCGTCAACAAATAGTTTTTATGTTATATCAAAGTTAATTTCAGAAAAGGGGAATGAGTATCAAGATTTTAAGGAACGTATTATTTCATTAACTGGAATAAAGGTATTTTAATCCTAACATTTTGGATGCAATTTATGAGAAGAAAAGACAAGGAAATAACGGACACAAACGATAAAATTGCGATTATTGCAAAATGCAAAGTATGCAGGCTTGGACTGTCTGAAAATAATTATCCATATATAATACCCCTGAATTATGGATATTCATTTGAAAATGGGAAATTAACGCTGTTTTTTCATGGGGCAAAAGAAGGTAAAAAAATCGGAATTATACAAAATAACAATAATGCGTGTTTTGAAATTGATTGTGATACAAAATTAATTGAAGGAGAAAGGAGTTGTGATTACGGTTATGAATTCAGAAGTATAATAGGAATTGGGAAAATATTTTTTTTGGAAACAAATGAAGAAAAAACATATGGATTAAATTATTTAATGAAACATCAAACCGGAAAAGATATGCAATACAGTTTTACCGAAGATGAATTAAATAACGTATGTGTTTATAAAATGGCTGTAGAAGAATTTACAGGAAAACAAAAAATATTAATGAAGAAATGAACGAGCCTGTCAGATTTTTTGTGTAAATGACAAAATATCATAAGAACGGAACCCGCTCTTTACCAAACTCAATGGCGAACTGGTTTAACGCCGGTCCCCAATCCCTTATCGGCATCGTCCACTTTTCGCTTGCATTACGAATCGCCAAATACAGTATCTTGAATATAGCGTCGTCAGTCGGGAATGACAAGCGGTTTTTAGTAACTTTACGCAATTGGTAGTTAAGCGATTCTACTGCGTTAGTCGTATAAATCGCCCTGCGGATTTCAGGCGGGTATTTGAAGAACTCGCTCAAATCATCCCAACGATGATCCCATGATTTGTAAATCATAGGGTATTTGTCATTCCAGATATTACCGAAATCTTCAAGGGCTTCACGTCCGGCCGTTTCGGTGTTAGCCGAATATACGGCTTTAAGATCCGCGCACACTTTTTTCAGGTCCTTGTACGAAACGAACTTGGTCGAGTTGCGAACCATGTGGACAATGCACAACTGAACGCGGGTTTCGGGGTATACCGCTCTGACCGCTTCGGGAAAGCCGGAAAGCCCGTCCATGCAGGCAATGAGGATATCCTGAACCCCCCGGTTTTTAATTTCGCTTAACACCCCCATCCAAAACTTGGCCCCTTCATTTTCGGCTATCCAAAGCCCCAAAACCTCTTTCTGACCCTCAAAATTGACCCCCAGAGCGACGTAAACGCTTTTCATACTGCTTTTCCCGTCTGCCCTGCTTTTGACCCGTATTGCGTCCAGATACACTATCGCGTAGGATTTTTCCAGCGGGCGGTTCTGCCACTCCCGCACTTCTTCCAATACCGCGTTCGTAACACGGCTTATCAAATCCGGCGACACTTCGACATTGTAAATTTTTTCCAGATGTTTCTTGATGTCCCGGTCGCCCATCCCGAATGAGTACATTGAGATGATCTGATCGTTAAACAGCGGAACCCGCTTTTCATGTTTCGGGACTATCACCGGCTCGAAGGTTCCGTTCCGGTCGCGGGGGACTTCTATAGTCGCGCTTTGGTTTTCAAGCAGCACGGTTTTTTCCGTGTGCCCGTTCCGGCTGTTCCCGCTGTTGTCTCCGGCGTTGGAATTCTTCTCGTACCCCAGATGCCCTGTCATTTCCGCTTCTAGTGCCCGCTGAAGTATCCGCCCGGTTAATTGCTTTATAAGACCGTCCTGTCCTACTACCTCATCTTGGGTTAGTCCCTTAAAGTCGATATTATCAAGCAGTTGATCGATAATATCCTTTTCTTTCTCTTTCTTCTTTCGTGCCATGACCATACTTTACCTCACTATGGTCATTTACACAATTTTTAGGACAGGCTCAAATGAACCTGAAAAAGGATCGTATACTCTCCGCCGCCTGAGAAGCGCAATGTGTACGCTCCGCTAAAACCGGTTCTCATGCTGTAAATATAGTGTCAGGGCGCTGCCCATAAGCGCGTGAATGTATGGCGGTTTTCCCATGCCTTCAAAAACCTCAGCGGCGCTGACAAGTTCCGTTTCGACAAATTCGTCCGCGTCAGGTTCCTTCCTGCCGGTATCGGCAAGGTCTTCGGCAAGAAAAAAATGTACCCGGTTTGTCATAATCGCCGGGTTGGGACTGAACTCCCCTATTTTCCGTATTGATCCCGGTTTATAGCCGGTTTCTTCCAGCAATTCCCTGGAAGCGGCTTCCGCCGGATTTTCTCCCGGCTCAAAAACACCGCCGGGAAACTCAAGGCTTAAACACCGTGAGCCATGCCGCCATTGACGTACCATGACAAATTTTCTGCCCTGCGGTGTTTCCAACACCGGCACAACAATGGCCCAGTCAGCGGCGTCAATGACGGTGTAGGTTCCTGCCGTATCGTTTGGGGATCTGCAATAACTTTCAAGAATTGAAAACAGGCGGCAGTCAAAAATCTTTTTTCGGCTTTCCTCTTTCCAAATGAGTCCATCTTCCCTCATATTGCCTTCCAAAAACAAAAAAGGCCCCGCAGGCATCCGCCACGGAACCTTTCAGGATACTCCGGCATTTTTTTCAACGAATGACATAAATAACAGAACGGAATTTCATACCTATTCGTGTCATGCCAAAAATACGCCTTTGTTGACTCTTTTGCCCTCTCACTCGGCTACGGCTGCGGGGGCCGCCTCTTCGGCGGTCTTGACCGGAATATTCTTTTTTCCGTGCTTTATGGCAGCCTTGCAGGGTTTACAAACCTTTATCTTCTGATCGCCCGCATCCTGTTCGTAAAGGAGCTTTATACCGCTTGCGCCGCAGACCGGACAAACACCCCTGCCCCGTGCAAAAAGTTCCCGAATTCCCTTGCCTCTATGCGCCTTTGACATCTATGTTCCCCTTATTTCTCTTTTTCTTTCTTTCCGGCCTTGTCTTTTGCCTTGGCCTCTTTCTTTTTGGCCTTTTTATCCGTACCTTCAATGTCCAGTTTATAATCCACCAGTTCCAGAATCACCATTTGCGCGGCATCTCCAAGGCGTTCGCCGATTTTCAGAATCCGGGTATAACCGCCGTTGCGCTCCTTCATCCTCGGAGCAATGTCAGTAAAAAGCTTTGCAACCATGCCTTCATCGTAAAGACGGCCCGAAACAATACGCCGGTTGTGAACTGAATCCACTTTGGCGCGGGTGATCATTTTTTCGGCGGTACGGCGAATCTCCAAAGCTTTTGCCTTGGTAGTCTTAATTCGTTCGTGCCGGAACAAACTGGTTACCATACTGCGATGGAGCGCCTTGCGATGCGCTGCCATCCGTTCCAGGGGATTAAATCCTCTCCTGTGTTTCATCTTCAGCTTCCTTTGTAGTTTCGGGCATTACCCTGACCGCGTTTTTCAAAACATTCAAATCGGTTATCCCGAGGCTCAGATTCCATTCTTTCAGTTTATCCTTAATCTCCAGGAGCGATTTTTTGCCAAAATTCCTGGTCTTTGCGATGTCGTCTTCGGTTTTTCTGGTTAATTCCCCGATGGTTTTTATATCAGCGTTTTTGAGACAGTTTGAGGAACGTACCGAAAGCTCAAGCTCCTCAACCGGGGTATTCAGGATCGCCCGGATACGATCATTGTCTTCATCATTGTCTTCATCAAAGCCAAAATTATTCTCATCAAAATTAATAAAAACCGAGAAATGATCTTTGGCTATTTTTGCCGCTTCGGCAAGGGCATCATCCGGTTTGACGGTGCCATCAGTCCAAATATCAAGCACCAGCCTGTCGTAATCGTTCCGCTGGCCAACGCGGGTCGGCTCTACGGTAAATTTCACTTTTTTGACCGGTGAGAAAATAGCATCCAGCGGGATCGTTCCGATAACCTCAACATAGCGCTCATTTTCCTCTGACGGCACATAGCCTCTGCCAAGATCGATCTGGATTTCAAGTTCAACCCTTGTATTGTCCATCAGGGTCATAATATGCCGGCCGGTGCTGAGTACATCAACCTGCCCTATCCGGGCAAAATCATCACTTCTTACTTCTGTTTTACCGGTCCACTCATACAGCAGT
>WRIX01000129.1 GCA_009782495.1 Treponema sp. | reverse complement strand
ACCCGCCATAAAGCCGCCCGCGAACCGGTGAGCGGGTAGATGAGCAATTGTAACATGGCGTAGCACCAGAAAATGTATACTATTACATCTAATGCTTAAGTGCGGCCCCCCCACCTGCGTGGCAACATTTTTCCCCCGATGCGTTCAGTTCGCAAGTTACGGTTTTACAGATGGTTATTAACACCCATCTGTTGCTGAGTCTGGCATACCATCTCTTGCAGTATTTTTTGGAAAGGGGTGGGCGCAAGCCCTGCCGAAACCATGTGGAATTCCCCGCCAGAACAGATCAGCGGGCAAAAGAAATATTTATAAATGAAAAGCCTGACCACGAAAACCAAATACGTTTTACAAACTTCAATATAATGTAGGCGTGGTCAGGAGGCTGTTCTGACGGATTCTACACGCGGTTTCGCCAGGGCTTGCGCACACCCCTTTGCTTTTATTATTGCAGGTAATTTGTATGCCAGGCTCTGCAGTAATTTGTGGTTTGCAGAATAATTATTTAAACTCGGTCAAATACTTCCGGTACCGGCTGGGCATAAATTGTTTTTGCAGTTTGGGGTTTGCCCGCTGCTCGTTATTAATAGAACTATGATAATTTTTCCAGAGTCCTTCCCATTCATCACTTTTTTGCTCTTGTTCTGTTCCGCTTTCGTCAACTTTTTCTTTTACCCCCAATTGCCGCAAAACAGGCTCTTTGCCGTTGTCGCCGGATAAAACAAGTTTTCGTTTTTCGTCGACAATTGCCCAGGATTGTTTGCCAAAGCGCTGCCAAAAATGGTTTGCCAGCAGCGGAAGAACAAAGTGATCCGGCGCACAACGTGCTGTATAACAATTGTCCGCTTGGGAATCTCCGCCATATTGGGTTTCGTTGTCGTTATCAGGTTTAAAGCGAAGTATACCACGCAGCCGGTCAAATTCGCGCATTACCCTGGCGGCGGAAAGTTTTACCTGTTCCGTATCAGGATCGAGCCGGTCTTCGGATGCCTGCTCTGCCAGACGGCGCGCTTCTTCCGGCGATACGCCTGTTTTTTCCGCCGCTGCTAAAACTTTTTGTAAATAACTTTTAATCGCCGCAAGCGGCGGATTGGCAGGGCTGTAATCCGAAAAACCGTAAAGAAGGGCATGCAGGGCATCATCCCGGGCATTCGGTGAGATTTCTTCGAGTTTTTCCAACAGCTTATCAATACAAGCAATCACTGCTTTTTCGGAAGCTTTTTTAAAACCGGCTTCTCCGTCAAATAATTCCGACATACAATCCTAAAAATCAAACAACGGTAATTGAAGACCGTCGTCGCCGTCCACAAGAATACGCCGGAGCCGGCCCGGGTTGTCCAGAATTCTCCGTGCAGCAATAACCGGCAGTTTAACATCCGGCCTGTCAAAAAATAATCCGTCCAGGGTAAAAAAGTATCTGGCCCGTTTAAGTACAACGCCAAGCCGCCGAAGGCCGTCAAAGCTAATTGGTCTGGAACGGCGTACTTCTATAATACGTCTGGCGCTTTGTGCGCCAACACCGGGTACACGGAGCAGGTCTTCGTAGGGCGCTTTTTTTAATTCAACCGGGTATTTATCAAGATGCTGTAACGCCCATGAAGTTTTGGGGCCGGAGCATAAACAGGCGCTGATTTTAAATTATGATGCCGGTCTTCTTCTGCTTCTTTATGAGCGGTTTGCACATCGTTCATTGCGCCGAAGATCACTTTACCCGACTTTTGCGGAGCCAGTTGATGCAAACTATTTTCGGTGGGCAATTCGATATTGGCGCTGAGCCTGTCCGCCCAAAGCCCGGCTTCCCGAATCATTTTTTCTCCTGAGCCGGGAATAATTTTCAGGTGAATGTAGCCGTTATAACCGGATTCTTTACGGAGTTTTTTTGCAACGGCAACAAGTTTTTCCATAACGATGTCGGGATCTGCAAAGATCCCCGAAGAAAGAAAAAGCCCTTCGATATAATTGCGGCGGTAAAATTCAGCGGTAAGCCGGACAAGTTCATCCGGTGTAAAGGAAGCGCGTTCGACCTCTGCAGAAGCGCGGTTTACACAATAAGCGCAGTCAAAACGGCATACATTGGAATACAGCACTTTAAGGAGGCTGACACAGCGGCCGTCCCCTGTCCAGGAATGGCAGACTCCGGCCGGAACTTTTGCTCCAAAATTCTGTCCTGTATCCGTCTTGTTCTTGGAACCGGTTGCTGCCCCTCCGCTGCCCGACGAGGCACAGGAAGCATCGAATTTTGCCGCACCGGCGAGAACCCTGAGTTTTTCTCCCAAATCAATCATGTGTATTACTATACAACAGTATAGCGCTTATTGCAAGCGCTGCTATTCGTTATTTTAAATACGAGGTTCCTTTCTGCTGCACAATTGAAATAAAATTACTGATAGAACGATTCCCGCTTTTTTCCGCATCATTGGGAAAATAACAAGCAGGAAGCTCCCCATTACCGCGATGATAATCAAGACAATCACAGCAGATACCTTTCTTGCCGCAGCTGAATGTACAGTTGCATTTGGTTTTATTGCTGTCCGCATTACAGGTTTTTGAAGCCATGATCCCTCCGAATAAATCAATAATAGCTGAAGCCAAAGATAGCCTTGTAACTATATCACGGAAACGATTCTTTTTCAATTTAAAAAAAAAGGCTATAGTAAGACATGGATACCACTTTTAATACAGACATCAAATTCGAATGCTGGCCTTCACTGAAAGCCTATGCAAAACGCCTGGCATCAAAACGTTATCACGGTCTTTTCTATTATGATTACGGCCCGCAAAACAATACAGGCAAACCGGTACTTATCCTGATTCATGGCCTTGGGGACGAAACGGATACCTGGCGTCATGTGATCCAGCCGCTCGGAGATGCAGGCTTTCGGGTGCTGGCGCCGGATCTGCCGGGCTTCGGGCGTTCCTCGCTCAATATGCGTTCCAGTGTCAGGCATCACAGGGACGCCGTACTAACATTGGCAGAAGCCGAATCGGGAAATGCAGAACAGGGTTTTGTTTTAATCGGCAGTTCAATGGGGGCAACGATAGCGGAAGCAGCGGCACTTGCTGATAGCCGCATTAAAGCTCTTGTACTGATGGACGGCTGCATTCCCATGGAACCTGCCGGTTCGTCACAAATCCTTCTAATGGCACTTCCCTTTATAGGCAAAAAATGGTACCGCTCATTCAGGAATGATCCGGACAGAGCGTGGAAATCGCTCTTTTCCTACTATGCGGATATTCAGGCTTTAAGTAAAGAAGACAGGGATTTTTTACGCAATCGGGTAATGGAACGTGTATGCAGTTCATCCCAGGAACGCGGTTATTTTTCTTCGTTACGAAGCATGATCTTCCAAAGTCTGCGATCTTCATACTATAAACGAATTGGATCCTGGCAGGGAAAAATGTCTCTTGTATGGGGAGAAAAAGATCAGGTAATGCCCATCAGCATTGCCGAATCGTTTGTCAAACTCAGGGGAGCTAATACAACAGAGTTATATACAATTCCGGGCGCCGGTCACCTGCCCCATCAGGAAAAACCGGCAGAAACGGCAAAGACCATCCTCGGGTTTTTGGAGACACTCCGGTAATTCCCAGACAGAATAAAAAACGCTATGCTGTTATTATGATTATCGCATGCGGCGAAGCGCTCATTGACATGGTGAGTGAAAAGGATCGGGAAGGCCGTGACATTTTTGTACCTTGTCCCGGAGGCTGCCCCTACAATACGGCAATTGCCATAGGGCGTATCTTAGGGAAAGAAAACGGAAAAGATCGTATAGCTTTTCTTTCACGGCTTTCCCGGGATTTTTTCGGAGAAATCCTTATTACACGGCTGGAACAAAACAATGTTTCCATTGAATTAACAGCGAGGTCAGATGAAACGACCACACTGGCTTTTGTTAAAGTAGCAGAGGGAAAAGAACCGGCGTATTTTTTTTATTCTGAAGGCGCGGCGGATCGTTTATTAAGCGAAACGGATTTTCCGGATCGGCTCCCTGCCGGAACAAACTGCATACTTTTCGGCTCCATTTCCCTTACCATGGAACCTTCCGCCACAAGTATCGAAAATTTTATTTTTAGGGAAAGTAAACGCACAGAAGGGCCGGTTATCTCCCACGATCCCAATGTTCGCCCATTTATGATTCCCGATCACAATGGCTATGTAAAACGTTTCGAAAAATGGGTCCGGGCTTCGGATATTGTAAAAATTTCATCTGCGGATTTTGATTTTATCTATCCCGGTTTGGGCCACGAAAAAGGAGCAGAAAAACTCCTTGATTCGGGTTCCCGTCTTGCAGCAGTAACCCTGGGGGAAGAGGGCGCGGCAGTGTTTGTAAAGCGGGACGGAAACATTAAAAAAATATTCGCAGAAGCTTTCCATCCGGCTATTGCCGACACCATTGGCGCCGGAGATACTTTTCACGGCGCTTTTCTTCTCTGGCTGGACGAACACGGAAAAATGTCCCGTAAAGCCCTGGATCAATTAAATGAAAATGAAATCCGGGAAGCATTGATCTTTGCCAATAAAGCTGCGGCAATCGTCTGTTCCCGCAAGGGAGCCGATCCGCCGACTCTTGCTGAAATTGAAGCGCTGGAATAGAGTAACGGTGAATTATGCCGGGCAATAGTTTTGGAACTATTTTTAAAGTAACAACATTCGGTGAATCCCACGGAAAAGCAACAGGCTGTGTCGTCGACGGCTGTCCGGCAGGGCTTTCCCTTTGTACCGAAGACATTGCCGGAGAACTTAAACGGCGCAGACCCGGAACAGGCGGATCATTTTCCAGCGCCCGGTCAGAAGAAGATGTTCCCGAAATTCTTTCCGGCGTATTCGAAGGAAAAACACTGGGAACCCCTATCGCAATAGTTATAAATAATATTGATCAAAAACCCGGCGATTATGACGGGTTAAAAGATCTGTACAGGCCCGGTCATGCGGACTGGACTTGGGAAGCAAAGTACGGTTTTCCGGACTGTAATGGAGATGGTCTGTCCGCCATTGCACGGACAGGCCGCAGTTCCGGCAGGGAAACAGCGGCCCGTGTTGCGGCAGGCGCTGTTGCAAAAGTTTTTTTAACCGCTCACGGTATTACAATCAAATCATGGACTGCCGCCGTTGCAGGCATAGAAGCTCCGCAGCCAGGTGAAGCGGGTTTTGATTT
>WRIX01000128.1 GCA_009782495.1 Treponema sp. | reverse complement strand
GAGAGCGAGCCAGGCGCTTAGAGATGGTGCATGGAACCTGTTGAACCGCCGTGTACCGACCGGTTCGCACGGTGGTGTGAGAGGACGGCCGCTCAACTAATGAGCGGCCTCCTACTCGATTTTTACATTTTTATTAATCATCATCAAGATCATCCTGGGTAAAAACAATACGTGCGTTGTTGGTTATGGTTACCTCCATTTTAACGTAATAATCACCCTCCTCATCTTCCAGCAAGATATCGTATCTATTAGCGGTATTTAACGGAATGTTAAGCTGGAATGTCTTCGATGCTCCGTTTCTTATAGTATCTTCCCCCAGCCAGTCTTCACCAAAAAATTCATCTTCCACAGGGCTCATATGAACATAGAAAATTTCGTACCCCGTATTGTTTACAATAGTGATACTAGGCAGGTTTTGAGCAACAACTACAACGGTTGCCAGAACAAAAAGCAAGCCTCCCAGTAATATTTTTTTCATGATTGCTCCTTATTAATGAATGTAACATAATCCCGGCTGATAAACAACCAACTGCAGGATCCTCTGTTATATAACAAATGAATTGTGATAAGATTACAAAAGGAGCAAGCTATGAAACTGATATTTCTGGGCCCTCCCGGAGCCGGGAAAGGTACATTGGCCGCCAAAGCGGTGGACATCCTCAATATTCCCCATATCAGTACGGGGAACATTTTTCGTGCGGCCATTGCCGCCGCTTCGCCCCTGGGTCTTAAAGTAAAAAGCATACTGGATTCAGGTGCGTTAGTGGACGACGAAACAACTATTGGTCTGGTCAGGGAAAGGCTGGCCGGGACCGATACCCAAAAAGGCTATATTCTGGACGGTTTTCCGCGGACTACACCTCAGGCCGAAGCTTTGGCAGAATTTTCGCAGGTGGATAAAGTTGTAAATTTCGACATTCCCGATACTGCTGTAGTGGAACGGCTTGGCGGCCGACGCACCTGCCGGAAATGCGGGGCTAATTTTCATATTCATTTTGGCAAGCCTAAAAAAGAAAGCGTCTGTGATCATTGCGAAGGAGAACTTTACACACGGGATGACGACAAGGAAGAGGCAATCAAAAAGCGTCTGGAAGTGTACCGTGAACAAACCGCTCCCCTTATCGACTACTACCGTAAAAAAGACCTTTTGGTTGATATAGATGCCACTCCAAAAGTGGAAGAGGTGGTGGAAAACTTTAAGAAGAGTATGGGCTTGTAAAAAACGGCCCTTCGTCATTTATTTTTTCGTATACATGCATGTTTCGGGCATCACGCCAAACCCGTTCAATCCCGGCAAGATTTTCTTCCCTGTTGATCTTGTTCCGTAAATATTCTGCCCATGTTACATTATCGCAGTAATATTTAAAAAACCGGCGAGCCCGGCTCAGGTGAAATTCCGGGGGTTGGTGCCTGGCCAGCAGTTCAAGGAAGCGTAGTCCGGTTTCTTCGATGTTTACAGCCGGCTCGTTGCTGCCGAAAACGGCGGCAAATGCCCAGGGCTGCCGTACCAACAGCCGCCCTGCCATAACCGGGCCTTCGGCGGCCTTGCATTTCAGTTCTTCCGCACTATTAACGTCCCCGTTTCCTGCTATGGGTATATGTAACTCCTTTCTCAGCACTTCCACATATTCCCAGCGGGCCTTCCGTTTAAGCTTTTCCGCCGCCAGACGGGGGTGAAGGGTAATTAAATCAACCCCTGCACCTTCCAAACCACGGCAAAATGCAACCAGCGATTCCATTATTTGCGTCCAATCAGATGCAGCAGCAATTTTCGGCGCAAGCCTTATTTTAACGCTAAGCTGTTTTTTTGTAACTTTTCGGAGCGCTTCGATAAGCCGGGCGGCCTTATCCGGGTCTTCCATCCACCTGACCCCTGCGCCGGTCCTGGTAATGGCAGGGGCGGAACAGCCCATATTTATATCGATCCCAAAGCATTCCTGCCTGTCCAACTGAACCGCAGCTTTTACCAGCTGTTCCGAATCGGCGCCCAAAAGCTGGTAAACCAGTTGCTCAGGACACGGACCGTTATCCAGATACCATTTTTCGAAAGAACCGCCGGCCAATAACCCTGCGGCGCTGATCATCTCTGTAAAGTATAACACGCCGCCCGGAGGGTTTTGTGGCCGTTTAGAGTACATAAAATCACTAATTAACTGCCGTAAAGCCCGGTGGCTTAGCTCAGCCATCGGGGCCAATAATAGGGGATATAGCTGTCCGGACATGGGCCATTGTGTCCGATTTCAGATGAAAAATAAATGCTTTTATCGGGGTTTTTATGTTTAGGCACTTGACTTGTTATTTGTATTGGCATACGCTAAGATAGTTATAGGGAGCAACCGCAGGATAGTTTACATCAAAGTCTTGCGGAGCGGAGGTTTGGATGGTTGCAAAGAGTGATGGACCCAGTATTAATGAGAAAGCGCCCGAAGGCCAAAAACCCGAAGGTGGAGCTTATAAGGTTCTTGTTGTTGACGATTCCATGTTTATTGCCAAACAACTTGGACAGATCTTTACTTCCGAAGGCTTTGAAGTAGCGGCAACAGCCGGAGACGGCGCTCAGGGTCTGGAGAAATATAAGGAACTGTATCCAAATATTGACCTGGTAACCATGGACATCACAATGCCTGTTATGGACGGGGTCTCAGCGCTGGAAAAAGTACTGGAATTCGATAAAAATGCCAATGTAATTATGGTAAGCGCCCTTGGCAAAGAAGATGTAGTAAAAAAATGCCTATTAATGGGCGCAAAAAGCTACATTGTTAAGCCCTTGGACCGGAAAAAGGTATTGGAGCGCGTCGTTTCGGTACTTAAGCGGTAATTTTTTCGAGATTCAGTAAAAAACTTCTATGAACACCCATAAAATATCAGATCAGGTGTATTGTCTTTATGCTGATATTAAGACAAATGACCTTTTTGAAGGAATTTGGCCCATTCCCGAGGGGGTTTCTCTCAATGCTTACCTGGTAAAAGGAGAAAAAACCGCTCTTGTCGATCTTTTTCGTGACTGGTCTGATGCCCCAAAACAATTTGAAATGGCCCTTTCTTCCCTGGGTTGCAGTTTTGAGACGATTGACTATCTTATACTTAACCATCTTGAACCGGATCATACAGGCTGGCTTAAGGAATTACGCCGAATAAACCCAAAAGTGGAGATTCTGTCGACTGCCAAGGGGATTAATCTTGTAAAAACCTTCTATAAAGAGGAATCGGGGCTTCGGGCAGTAAAAGACGGAGAAAAGCTGGATTTAGGCGGCACGGAACTTGTCTTTTTTGAAACGCCCAATATCCACTGGCCGGAAACCATGGTAACCTGGGAACCAAAATCGGGAACCCTCTTTTCCTGCGATGCTTTCGGCTCTTTCGGCGCCCTGAATGGCCAGGTTTTCGATGATGAATTTTCACAGGAAGAACATGCTTTTTTTGAAAAAGAAACACTCAGGTATTATGCAAATATTGTTTCTTCGTTTTCGGCGTTCGTGGAACGGGGAATAGAAAAATTAAAAGACCTGGATATACATTGTATAGCCCCCAGCCACGGCATGGTTTGGCGGAAAAATCCTCAGACAATTGTCGATCGCTACATTAAATACGCCTCCTATTCCAGGATTTCAAACCCGGGAATACCCTCAGGTGAAAATGAAATATCAATAATTTGGGGCTCCATGTACGGCAACACCAAACAAGGCCTGGATGCGGTAATCCGGGGTATTGATGCCGAAGGGGTTCCCTACACCATTCATCGTGTACCAGACGAAGATGTTTCTTACGTGCTGGCCGACGCTTTTAAGGCAAAAGCCCTTGTACTGGCCATGCCAACCTATGAATATGCCATGTTTCCCCCAATGGCCTATGTGCTGGACATCTTCCGGCGTAAACATATCTATGGCAAAACCGTCCTTCGCATCGGCTCATGGGGCTGGGTCGGAGGCGCCAAAAAAGAATACGAAGCAGCTATTGAACCCCTCAAATGGGAAAGCCTCCCTTCTGTAGAATGGGCCGGCACCCCCACGACAGAAGAAATCAAAACATTGGAAGAACTCGGCCGTGAACTTGCGCGGATAGTGAAGAATTAGTTGGGCCTACGCCGTGTTATTTTTATACAATAACAGGCTCACCGGTTCGCCTGCTTTTTCTGGGCGGGCCAAGAATTGGCGCGGATAGTGAAGAATTAGTTGGGGCTGACTATAATTATTACAACATATTGAGGTTATATGCCAAATATTAAGCCCGTATCAGATTTGCTGACATTGGCCAGTGCAAACCCCCTGTGCCAGGCTCTGCGGTAAATTAAGTTGGCTAAAACAACCGGTACTTTACCCCTTCATCATACACATCTACCTCTTCGGCTTTTTTTAACATTCCAACCGAAAGGTAGGTTGCAGGGGTAAGGATTACTTCCAGGCTGAGTTTTAACAGGTAATTTGTCAGCACAAGGGTAAAAAACAATTCCCGGGGGAAAACGCCAGCAACGGTAGCGATGGTTATAAAGACAAGACTGTCCAGTAATTCTCCGGCAATGGAGCTGCCTATGGTGCGTACCCAAAGAAAACGGCCTTTGAACATGATTTTCATTTTGGAAAGGATAATCGAATTGGAAAACTCTCCCAGTAAATAAGCCGCCAGGCTTGCGCATACTATGCCGCCGGAACTCATACCGCCAAGTATTGCATTAAACGCATCGTTCCCCGCATAGTTTTCCCATTCGGAATCCGAAGGCAGGATGTAAAGTAAGAAGAGCATCAACGCAGAAATGGCAAGGCAGATAAAGCCTGTCCAGATAACCCTGCGTGCGGTGCGGAAACCGTAAACTTCGGTAAGGATATCGCCCAATATATACGATAGAGGAAAAAGCAGGGTACCGCCGTCAAAGGCCAACGGCACGCCGAAAATCGAAAAGCCCAGATCAACAATTTTTGCAGACGATGCAACATTGCTTGTTACAAGGATTACAGCAAAAAGGGCGGTAACCGTATCCAGATATTTGTACGACGCCCGTTCTGTATTAAACATTGTGGAAAGGTATCACGAAATAAATACCCTGGTAAAGCCGCAGGACACGGCAATAGTACGCAGCTTTTCCATTTTTTCGTGAGACGGAGTTCCCAGATTGCGGAATTCACGCCGGACTCCAAAAACCCGGAAGGGGATAAGCCTGTAGGCAATGTCGTACTCTTTTATATAAGGGCGAAGCAGATTTGCGGTTTTAATTACGGTTTCTTCCGCTCCAAAATCCGCCTGGGTAATAAGAGTACGAACTTCGATAAGTTTGCCGGTCCGGGCCAGGAAATGAGCGCTCTTAAAAACCTGAGCATTTCCGCGGCCTGTTAGTTCTTCGTGTTTTTTCGTA
>WRIX01000127.1 GCA_009782495.1 Treponema sp. | reverse complement strand
GACAACGCCGTTCCGCATGAAGAACAGAACCTCGCCCCGTCATCCGTCCGCTTTCCGCAGTGTTGGCAAAAAGCCCCGCCGTTACCCGTCACCACACCCCCTGTTCTTTGTTCCTAATCTGTTACCATTGCGTTGTTAGTTCGTAAAACTGCCCGTATAACCACGTCTTTTCAGAGCGGCTTGGGATGCGAGGTTCACTTTTGCACAGCCCCTAAAAGCTGTAGGTTTGTCATCGAAACTTCTAAATTCAATCACTTCCACCGAATCGGGGATGGTAACCGTAGTGAGGTTGGGGCAGTAATAAAAAGCGTCATAGCCTATTTTTTGTATTCCCGCTCCCAGCGTTAAGGACGTGAGTGCATAGCAGTTTTGAAAGGCAGAACCACCAATTGCCGTAACGCTGTCGGGGATTTTTACGGAAGTAAGTTTCTCGCAACCCTGAAAGGCATTGCTTTTGATTTCCGTCAATCCTTCGGGCAGGGTAGCGGAGACGAGGCTTAAGCAGCCAATAAAGGTTTCTTCTTCAATCACGGTAAGGTTTTTTGGCAGAACAATGCGGGTAAGCGCCATACAGCCGCTAAATGCTCTACTCCCGATTTCGGCAACACTGTCGGGGATTGTAACGGAAGTCAACTTTTGCTGAGTACTGAATGCCTCATTCCCTATCTTCGTTACCCCGGCAGGGATAACCACGCTGGTAATTCCATCGGTGGCGTTTATAAAAGCAAACGCTCTTTCGCCGATTTCCTTTACCGGCATTCCCTGAATGGTTGCGGGTATCCGTACCGCCAGCGTCCTGCCGGTGTATGTGGTGATAACCACCCCGTCCCCTGCGTCGTTCAACGTTACGCCGAAATCCGCCTCGGTTTGGGCGAAAACCCCTGCCGCCAGTGTAAGGGCGATAACGGCTATTAATAGTTTCTTTTTCATTATAAAACTCCTTTTGCTCCTATGGAGCATTCGCGCCAAAGGAGCGTTGTTTTAAATTCAATCCTGTTTTTCAAAGTTTGTAATGAGTAAAATTTACTCATTTTTGCTATGATATAATGAAGATTTACCACAGAGAATCTATGATTTAAGTTATCGGGAAACGTGGTACTCTGGTCTGACGGGATCAGCAGTGTTAGCCCCTTTCGGGGCTAATTATAAGAGGTGGAAGGCTGTTTCGCGCCGTGAGGAAATTAGGGAAACTTAAGGAACCTCGTCGCAGAGAATAAGTTTAGACCGACCACCGTAAAGAAAGACGCGGCTGCCTGTCAAACAGGCATACCGCGAATAGGAGTACGGTGCACCACGCGCCCGATAATTGCTCCCGGCCCTTATTTTATTGTAAGGAGCTGAGAAATGAAAGTAGAGAAAGCTAAGGAACCAAGGTGTGTGGGAATAGATCTTGGAAAACGGACCTACGAAGTAGCGATCGTAGAAAAAGGCGGAGTTACGATAAGCAATGGGAAAACCTGTGTAGCTGGTCGGCAAGCGCTGTACAAGAAGCTTCGGCCTAATGACAAGGTAGCGCTTGAAGCGGGAAACCTGGCATTCATCATTGCGAAGGAAATTGAGGCGTCGGTAGGGTGCCAGGTGTACGTGCTCAACCCATCGCATCTGGCGTTGATATATGGATCGATGAAGAAGACGGACAAGGAAGATTCGTTGAAGCTGGCGCATATTATTGAAGACTTCCAGGAGGAACGGCTTCCGGTGGTTCCGGTACCGAGCGACAAAGAAATGGGAAGGAGGAAGCTGTTGGCTTGCTATCGGAGGGCACAACAGAGCCGGATTAGGGAAATAAACAAGCTGCATGGGCTGTTTTTGGCCCAAGGGATAACGACGATGACGAAGGAAAACCTTTCGACCGGCAATTCCCGGAAGGAAGCGATAGCAGTGCTTACCGGGATTGAGCTTGAAGAATCAAAATACCTTGTAGCGTGTTTGGATTTACACGAACAGCAGATGCAAGCATTGCAAGGTCAGATAAAAAAGGAATCGCACGGAGATGAAGTTATCGAGCGGCTTCAAAGCGTACCCGGTGTAGGGCCGATGGTGGCATTTGCGTTTGTATCGCATGTTGGGGCGGAACGGTTTGAGAATGCCAGTCAGGTGAGTAATTATCTTGGGCTTGTACCGAGGGTATATATATCTGGGGAAACGGTGAGGTACGGGAGGATCACGAAACGGGGGAATGGCTATTTACGGGCTTTGTTAGTACAGGCGGCCTGGGCATTAACCCGAACGAAGCAGGGAGGGAAACTGAAAGAACGATTTGAATATATGACGGTAGAGAAATCGGTAAGTAAGAAGAAAGCGATAGTGGCGGTTGCCCGGCGGATGGCGGAACTGCTGTATGCGCTGATGAGGGATGGAACAAATTATGAGAACAGACCGTTTACTGGGGAAAAGAAGGTGGAAGAATTAGCCCAGTTAGCAATGAGTGCATAACAGGGCTGGGAGCTGTTAAGGGGAAAAAGAATTTTGAAAAAAATTCAAAAATCCCCTTGACATAAAACATAGGAGGCGCACGGGGTAGCAAAAACATTACTGCCGTACTGAACGCTTCACTATCAATTGCCCAATAATATCAAGTGGAAGTACCCCATGAAACACATTCCTTTCCGTCTGTTCTCCACAAGGGGGCAAGCCTGGCCTGGCAAAACCCCTGGGGGAACCTGCGAAACAGCCTCCCCGCGCCCAAACAGTTGGTTTTTCTATTGGTTGTCGTAGATAAAAATCACTGTTTAAGCGCTGGGCTTTTTTTCATTAATATTCCAACCATCTGCAGGTCTCCTATGATTTAGTCAAGGGGAATTTTAAATTTTTCCCCTCGACCGCTCCTGTTCCTTTTATGCACACAACGATTGTTCGGCTAATACAGCCGTTCTATCCATTGGCCCTTTCCAAGGCCGCGGCTCATACTCAGTTTTATTTTTCAAAACCGAATACATGATTTCTGCCAACCTGCGGCCTATCGAAACTATCGTTTTCTTCTTGCTTTTCCCCTGGTATCCCGTTGCATACACAAATCGCTCTTTTAACGATCCGCCTTGCCGGGAACGAACCATAGACCACGCCGCTTGAACCAGCAGGCCACGTACATACCCGTTTCCATGCTTGGTTATGTGCCCCTGCCGCCGGATTGTCCCTGAATAATCCAACCGAGGAACAAACCCCAGATAATTACTTACTTGGGCTCCTTTATTGAACCTGCTTCCGTCCCCCACATGGGCAACATACGCATACGCTACCAAAGGCCCAACCCCTGCTATACTCTGTAATCGTTTCATATCTTCATCCGTTTTTGCTTCTTGGTGTATTTTTACTTTCAGCTCTTGTAACCGCTGTTCATACAAGGCAAGATGCCGTAATAACCATTCCGCTTCTTCCCGCTCCTGACCTCCCAGCAGTTCTATCGCTTGTAACCGTTTTGCGTCCGTTACCAGATTACTTCGTACTATGGTGGTGTGGCCCTGGTGAACAAACAGCGCATGCAGTAGATTTATCAATTTTGTCCGTCCGTTCATTTCCCGCCGGTATTGTGCCAGCAGCTTTCGCCGCTCCAGCTCCTGCTCGCTCGGCAGCGGCACTATCGGCAGTTTCACATCCCGCCGTTCCTCCACTAGATGCGCCAACTTCATCGCATCTTCTTTGTCAGTTTTTGTCGGCGCTGCCCAGATAAACGGTAGCTTTGCAGAATTGAGTATCCGCACTTCACAGCCAACGCGCTCCATTAGTTCCTTCGCCATGATGAATGCCAGGTTCCCCGCCTCAAGGGCCACCTTGTCGGTCCGCTCCAGTTTTCTATTTAACGCACCTCGTCCCTGTATGCTCGTCTTCCCCTGATGTATGATCATCTTCCCGTCCTTCTTGATGATTGCCATCGTGTACTCCCGTTTCCCCAGGTCAATCCCTACATACCGTCTTTTTTCCTCTTCCATACCAGTGCTCCTTACGATAAAATAAGGATCAGGAGCGATTGTCGGGTGATTGGCTACACCGTCCTCCTATTCTCGGTCTGCCGGGGAAACCCGGCAGCCGAACTTAGCTTTACGATGGCCGGCTGTGATTAATCTGTTTTCCGAGGATCACTCTCAATATAGGTGCGTCCTCACTGACCAGCCCAACCTGCCACCGGCCCTCTGATCCCGTCAGATCAGATTACCAATTTTTCCCAACAACTTAAATCATAGTTATCTGTTTTGCAGTGAACCTCAGGAAATATTTTTGCCAGCACAAAGCTGTCCCTTTCCAGGTCATTATTCGGGTAATTATAAAACAGGCTCAGCGATAAGTTGCGGTTAATTGGAGGTGGTATTATCGCTTTTGCGGGAATACCCTGATGTCTGTGCGGTACATTGAGGTTTATGATGGTTTATCTGTTTGTCGGGGACGGCAAACAACAGCGCCCACAGGGCGTTTATGTATAAGAGTAACACGCCGTAGCCCCATTAAAAGTAGAACTACGCTACAAAAGCAGATGCTGCTTCAGCAGCTTCTGCGGGCGCTCCAGAAAGTTTTTGTACCCCGTAGGCATCACCGGGCAAGGCTGTGAGAAGTGCTTTTGTGTCATATTAGATGGTTATAACAATCAAAGTTCTTACGCATGCTTGCCTCACCCTTTCCCGGCACTACACCAGATCATGGTATGACAGATGCACAGCGGCGGATTGGGGTTTTATAGGTAATCTGTTTCACAGCGAACCCCAGGAAATGTTTTTGTCAGGGCAGGCTGGCCCCCTCATGGGAAATAAATAGACAGGAAAGTGTTTCTTAGGTTACCTCACCAGTATGGGAAGATTGATGTGTTCAGTACGCTATTGTGTGGCTATAAATCGTAGTACAGCTCAAACTCCACCGGATGGGGCAGTTGTTTAAACCGGGCGGTTTCTTTGCGCTTGTTTTCGATCCAGAGTTCAATCAGTCGTTTTGGAAACACTCCCCCTTGCGTTAAGAACTCGTGATCTTTTTCCAGTGCATCCAGCGCTTCGCCGAGGCTTTGCGGGAGGAACTGTATCTTTGCCTGTTCTTCTTTGGAAAGATTGTAGAGATTCATGTCGTAGGGGCCGTAGCCTTCTTTTTGCGGATCGATTTTGTTTTTTACGCCATCGATACCGGCCATTAAAATTGCAGAATATGCGTAATACGGATTGCATGTGCCGTCAGGACTGCGCAGTTCAAAGCGCTTCTTGTCGGGATCTTTTGCATAGGCGGGGATGCGGATTACCGAGCTGCGGTTCGACGTTGCAAAGCCGATGGTTACCGGCGCTTCGTAACCGGGGACAAGCCGTTTGTACGAATTGGTGCTGGGGTTGGTAAAGCCGCACAGGGCGCGCACATGCTTAAGGATGCCGCCCATAAAATGAACAGCCAACTGGCTAAGCTGCGAATACCCTGCCGCATCGTAAAACAGCGGCTTGCCGTCTTTAAACAAATGCATATGAACGTGGAGGCCGTTACCCGCTTCGCCGAAAATCGGCTTTGGCATAAAGGTAACGGTTTTACCTTCGGCAATCGCCTGGTTTTTCAGGATGTAC
>WRIX01000126.1 GCA_009782495.1 Treponema sp. | reverse complement strand
AAGGCATGAGCGTTTTCATGCACTACTTTAACCAACACCACAACACAGACAACAGCATAACAACGAACTACGGCATACACCGTTCACTGCCAACCATGGATTTTTCCCTTAAGAACAACCCCCACATCCTCATCCAAATAGAAGACCTGGAATACCGGCGCGCCGCAATATGCAAAGAGAACGAACTAAACCGCTTTGAAAAAACAGGCTGGTTCGACCCCCAATGGAAAAGCAAAACCGGCCTGAACTACCGATCATTTAATGACAAAGACGGCAAAAAGTTTTACTACCAATTTGAACCAATAAAACCCAACGAAGATTTCAGCGCCCTATCAGAAAAAATTGTCAATGATCTGCAAACTATAACAAATACAAAATGAAGAATAAAGAAAGACTGGGAACGCAACGCGGGGCATACAATCAAACATTCAGCTTAAGGCGGCGAGGCGAAATTTCCCGGTAATATTCGTCTGCAAGAAATTCCGCGCTTTCCGCCCAATAGAGATTGTGTGTTCGTTTCAGAATCTTGTAGGTATCAGAGGAAATAAACGCTTCGTAGGCTTTATCAAAAATAATATTTTCCCTTTCTGCCAGAATGTTACAGATATGCTCAATCTTGAAAAACACTTCCGTAGTTATGTCCTCGCCTTTGAAAAGGTACTTGCCGTTCATTTTTGATATTTCCTTATTATTTTAAGGTGTGAAAGCGAAGCAGGGGTATGAATCGATACCTGATTGTTTATTTTATTAAATTGAAGCCTTTTTATTGCCTCATTTGCGTCTATAATACCGGCAATATACAACGCTATTGACCGTGCCGTCTTATCATTTGCCACCGGTCCCTGTATAACATCAAATGTGTGCTGAATACCGCCTAATGTACGATTCTTCTGAACCATGAGAAGCCATTCTTCTGAAAGCCCGTCATAATACTTAACTGATAAGGATTCGGCAAGTTCAAGTTCCATTTCATAGACGAATATTCCGTCTCCGTTATATCGGTCAAAAAGAGTTACCGCCCAATCCTCCGCCTGTTCTCTAAGGGTCGTTGTATAAAAGCCTCTGCCAAAATCACGTTTGTCTTTTGACTTTGAAAGATCAACCGTGTCAAAACTATAATTTGAGCCATGGTACAATGTCAGTCTTGTTTCCATGACAAAACATCCTCGGCAAATGATATGCTTTCATCTAAATCCTGGGTATGGAGGGTATTATAATTCTTGCGGATTAAATCATTTATCCCATGTTTTTGAAAAAGAGCAATTGTTTCTTTCTCGCTCAGATTATGCCGCCACGAATACCCCTCAACAGCATATACCAGCATGAGATTTTGATCGCGCTCAGTTCCATTCATCCTTATATTATAGCATGGCAGGGAGAAAGCCTCAAGATTGCTTTTTTTTGATTGCTTTTTTTGAACAATTCCCAAATTCCTCTTATATAATAAGAGGGAGGCCGCAAACAATGCACGAATACCACCAATACAGAGACAGCACCTATTGGGCAATCCGCACAAAAGGCCGCGCCCTCTACACAACCCACGGCTCAATATACGACGGCTTCTGGCCCGAGCGTATGCTGCTGACCGGAACAAAAAAAGCGAAACACTACGGTATGCCCCCCAACGCCCAAAAAACAAGCTATGCCACTCCCGCCGAAGCCGAAGAAGCCGCAACAAAACTTGCCCGTAACAAAAGAAGGAACGCCCTAAAAAAAGACGCCCGTTTTTGGAACATCGCCGTGCAGATAAACCCCCACCTGCTCTTTTTCATTCCCTCAAAATTCGCCGCAGAAGAACTCTGCTCCCTCGCCGCCGGAAGAAACGGCAGGGTGCTTCAATACGTCCCTGTCCCAATGCGTACCCGGGAAATATGCCGAAAAGCCCTGCACAACGACAACCATGCCCTTGAGTTCATACCCAAAAACATACTAACACCCGAACTCTGCAAAAAAGCCGTAACAATGGGAGGAGAAGCCCTTAAATATATACCGGAAAAATTCAAAACCCCCGACATCTGCCTTGCCGCCGTCAAAAGCCGCGGACACGCCCTTCAGTACGTTCCGCTCAAATTAAGAACAGCCAAACTCTGCGAAGAAGCAATACGAAGAGAACCCGCAAATTTAAAATTCGTTCCGGACGCTCTCAAAACCCGTAAACTCTGTTTTCTTGCCGTATCAAGTGAAGACATGGATTTACTCTTATCTACTGATGACGGGTTTAGCTGCCCCATAGCGTACGTTCCCAAAAAGTTTATCAACTCGTTACTGTGCTACGAAGCGATCAATAACGGACCTGAATCATTCAAATTCATTCCCGAAAAATTCCTTACCTCCTCGCTCTGCAGCGTGTCGGTAATGAAAAGAGCCTACTCATTACGGTATATCCCCCAAAAATACAAAACCTACGAACTCTGCCTTGCCGCCGTTAAACGTCATGGCAGTGTACTGGAGTACGTCCCCCGGGAACACAAGACAAAAGAAATGATAAACGCCGCCCTTGCCGTTGAAGGCAGCGCCCTCAAGTTCGTCCCCGCCAAATTCAAAACCCGCCAACTCTGCCTCGCCGCCATAAAAAACTGCTCAAACGACATAACAACCTTTGAGCATATACCCGTCGCCCTCAAGACAAAAGAATTTTACCGTGAAGCCTTTGCCCTGAACGCCGGAATAATTCAGTACATCCCCAAAGAACAGCTAACCGCCGCAATGTGCGAAAGGGCGGTGTCAGAATATCCGTATGCCCTCGAACACGTCCCCGCCAAATACCGCACCGAACAATGCATCCGTACAGCAATACGTAAAAACGGCTATTCCCTTGCTCACATCGAAGACAAACAAAAAACAAAAGCCCTCTGCCTGCTTGCCGTAAAAACCCACGGCCCCGCGCTTCAGTACGTCCCCTGGAAACTCCGCACCCCTGAAATCTGCCGTGCCGCCGTAACCCAATTCCGCATGGCCCTGGAGCATGTACCCGAAGCCTTAAAAACGCCCGCCCTCTGCCGCAGAGCGTTAAAAAATGAATACAGCGGAGGATGGGCAATACGGGATGTACCGCTTGCGATAGCAACAGTGATCAGAGAGCAGGGAATAGAGAATAGAGAATTATGTTCACTTGTATAAAACCGTGCGTAATTTACTCATTTACATTTTCAAAATATCTGATAGAGTTTTAAAAGCGTAAAAGGGGTAAGGAAATGGCTGTCATAACCAATAAAAAACACGGAGACACAACGGAGCCGGACACCACTTCTCAACCCGAAAATGAAAATATGAATGAAACACGCAGCTTAACGGAAATAATGGAAAGTATCGACGAATTAGAAGAAAAGATTTGGTATAACCGGCATTTAGCGCTCAAAGAAAAACTTGAACAAGGCACAGGAACACTCAATAAAGAAGCATTGAAGGATGCCGAAAAAAGCGCCGAAGAAATAAGAAAAAAATATAAAAACAATATCGGTCCCTGGAATGATTTTGAATGGGGTATGCTCAACGGTAAATTATCCGCCCTCAGGTGGGTTCTCGGTGATGAATGGGATTCATTGGATATATAAGTAGGGAGCAGTGAGAAGTGAGCAAGGAGCAGTGAATAGAGAGCTGTGAGCAATGAGAGGACTTTTCTATTTTATAAGTTCAGTGTGTTTGATTTCCATTCTTGAAAAAGCAAACAGTTTTTTTCCCTGAATGCCGCGATTTGATTTTACCCTATAACCTACTGACAAAATCATATCAAGATTATAATATTCTACTTGATATACTTTACCGTCTGCGGCAGTTGTCGCAAATTTTGCGACAACTGAAAAATCTGCCAGTTCTTCATTCAGCGCGTTGTTGATATGTTTACCGATGGTTTTTATATCTCTATCGAACAAAACGGATATTTGCTGTCTGTTTAGCCAGACATTTTCTTCTTCCAGCCTAACCTCAACCGCAACGGTGCTGTCGCCTTGATACAATACTAATTCACTTTTGCCCATTGATTTACAGTATAGCAATACTCAAAGGAAAAAAGAAGGGGACAATGAACAGGGAGCAAAGAATCCCAAACCCCCTCTTTCCAGAGCCAAACCTCCCCCTGATTTTGAACATTTTCAGAAATTCCCTTATATAATAGAGCAGGGAAAGTGAGAAGTGAATAGTGAATAGAGAGCAGAGAGCAATGAAAGAAAGCAAAGCGTGGTTTATGAGGCTCCGTTTACGAAAAACAACACCTCTCACTGCTAACTGCTCACTCCTCACTTGTATAAACCCGTGCGTAATTTACTCATTTACATTAGGTAAATATCTGATAGTATTTAATATGCTTGGCACTGATGCATGACTAAAAGGAGAAAAGACATGTCAAAGGAAACAAATCAGAACTTATATGACGATGTTTTTTTAGGAGAGGATAAAAACGAGGATTCACACGCATGGGTCAGCGTTTTTTTTAAAGACGGAACCAAAGAAATTGCCGAAAAATTTATCAGCGTTTTTAAGGAAAAATGGACAGATATAGGTGTACGGGACGCAGAAGATTTTGATGAAATAGGCGAAGTGCCGGTAATCGTCCCTTCAAAAGTAGTCATAACCTGCCCGGGAGGGCATTGCAGTACGGTAAAAGAATCAATTGATGAAACGGCAAAGGAATTTCCGTCCCTAACCTTCTTTGCTCTGTTTATTTATTCAGATGTACAGGATGACGGCTATGCAGGTTCTTATTACCAGGAATACGTCAACGGGAATCAAACTGAAGTAAAGCACGATGATATTATCAGCCTTGACGAAGACCAGACAGATGAAGAACTCATCGAGGCAAGGAACAAAACCTTGCAAAACGATACCATTCCCGTATTGGAAGCATGGTTAAAGAAGAACAGTTCTTTGTCCAAAGGAACCAAACCAAAAAAGGAAAAAGACATAACCGATTCCGCGGACTATAAAAAATGGTTAAAACGGGTCAGCAAAGACGGCAATCAGCTTGACAATGTGCCTGCTGAAATGAAGACAGCCGAAATGTGCCAGGCTGCTTTTGACAACAATTACGAAGCCCTCTCGGACATGCCCAATGAAATGAAAACTGAGGCTATGATTCGGGAGGCCTTTGAAAAATGCCCTGAACACGAATGGGGCAGTATTTTCTCGTGGGTGCCTGAACGTCTCAGATCCAAAGACATCTGCCTTAAAGCTATTAAAGGCGCTTCCTATTGTATTAAACGTATTCCCGACGCATTAAAGACAGCTGAATTCTACCTTGAAGCAGTCAGTACCGCCGGAAGGGCGCTTCAGGACATACCAGAGGAGTTCAAAACCGAGGAACTGTGTCTGGCCGCCTGTCAAAATTCTGCTGATGCCTTTTCCGGTGTTCCCAAAAACTATGTAACGCCGGAATTCTATTTTACGATAGTTAAGGGTTTGGGCAAAAATCTTACCAGAGTTCCAGACGACATCATAACCATGGAAATGTGCCTTGCCGCAGTTCAGCAAGCAGGAGGAGTACTTAAAAATGTGCCTGAATCATTTAAGACCGAAGCCGTCTGCCTTGCCGCAGT
>WRIX01000125.1 GCA_009782495.1 Treponema sp. | reverse complement strand
TTTGACGAATTCATGAATTTTAAGGAAACCACCTACGAAAACCGGGAAATTCCATACGTGCGGTACTACAAAGGCGGAAAATACAGTTCCTGCAGCAATTATGTGTCTCTGGAAGGTTTTTTGCATAGGCTAACTGCTTAAGTTTGTTCCAAAAACTGCTGTGCACCTATCAGACTCAGCGGCAAATTGAATTTTATTTTAAAAACTGCCCCACTATTGACGGTATTGCAATAAACTTTCCGACTATTGCCCCAATGGACGAAAGAAAATACACCAAAAGAGCGCGGGTAATGCGGTTGCCGTAAATTCCCTTTAAACTTCCTACATCATCATTGATCGATTCGGCATCGGTAACACGGGGTTTACGCAGGCTTACTTCGGTAAGGCCGGATAAAAGTCCTACTCCTACAAGGGGATTAACCGCAACAAGGGGAGCCCCTATCAGGGATACAAGGATCGAAAGCGGATGGCCCAAAGCAATCAGGGCTCCCAGGGCAGCAAGGCCACCATTCCAAAGCACCAACGGGAGTATCACTGCGGAAAAGATCGAAGAAAGTCCCAGCTTATAAATTCCGTAAGCGACTATAGCAACAATCAGAACAGGAATTATCCAGCGCAGCAGACCGGAAAAAACTCCGCGTGGAGGGATCTCGTTAAGTGCTGTTACATCGGCGTTTTCTTCTCCGGCGGCGATTTTTTCCACATGGGTTTTGATCCCATCCATGTGACCGGCTCCGACAACGGCCAAGGGCCGCGTTCCGCCGGCAGTCCAGATTTTAGCTGCGAGGAAACGATCGCGCTCATCAATAAGGGTTTCCTTTACGGGCGGCAGAAAGTTTGCCAATTCGTTCATCATTCCGTCAAGCTCGCTGCGGTTTTTTAAATTCTCTATTTCTTCTTCGCTGAGTTTTTCCGTCGAAAAAGCACTGGCAAGAAGAGAAGCGAGGAGTTTTGATTTATTCCAAAAACTGCATTTTGACCAGGCTCTGCGCAAAGTAATCTGAACTTCCCTGTCACACAGGGCATGGGGTAAACCAAGCTCTTTCGCCGCATCAAGGGCGGCTTTCATTTCTTCTCCGGGTTTTACGCCCAACTCGTTTCCAAGCCGCCGCTGAAAACCTGCCAGTACCAAATTAGCCATTAACAAAAAACCTTTGCCTTCTTTTAAGACCTTGGCAACATCAAGTTTTTCCCAGGCATTGTTGTTCATTGAATCGTAACGGCCCTTGTCCAGCTCTATGCAAACCATGTCGGGTTTTTCTTCCTGTATTACCGAGCGTACTTCGTCTATACTTTCTTTCGAAACATGGGCGGTACCGATAAGGATGATTGATTTGCCGCCTGCGTTAATTGTTATTCGTGTCCGGCTTTGCTCATTACCCATTACAGCGCCAACCCACGGGCATCTAAAGCCCATTCATTCAAACGCCATTCGATCATGTCTTTCACTTCCAAATCCCTTACCTGTAAAAAAAGTTTATTTGCGAGGTTTTTATTGCCCCGTATATCGTAAAAACAAGCCAAATAAAAAAGCATTCGCGATTTAACAAGGCGGTTTCTTTCCTGATCTACACGGTTTGAAATGTCCATGTCCCCTGCCCAATCACGATAGAGCCGGAGCATCCGGTGTTCAAGTGAATCCCGGGTAATCTTGCCCAGCGCTTCATCCATAAAGGACTGTGCTGCCTGACGGGTCCCTCCGCGCAGGGCGTTTACAGATGCCAAAAGTGCATAAGTACCAAGATCAGGCCCGGAACTGTCCATTCGTAAAGCCCGTTTATATGCTTCCATAAAAGCGTCCCTTGCTTCAAGCCACCTGGATTGACGCATAAGGTGCAGCCCTAATCCTTCAAAAGCAAAATAATAATCAGGATTAAGCCTTGCGAGCGTTTCATAATCCTTAAAGGCCCCGTCATAGTCCAGGAGTTCATCTTTAAGATCTGCACTAAACACATAGGCCATAAAATAATCGGGATTTAGGGCGATAGCCCTTTGATATTCGGCAAGAGCTTCTGTTTTCCGGTTTAAACTTTTCAGGGCATCTCCCCTGTCACAGGCAATAAAATAATTTTCCGGCTCCAAAGCCCTGGCCTTGTCCAGATCTGCCAATGCCGCCGAGTAAAGACCGATTGATTTTAAAAGTCTTCCTTTTTCCTGCCAGACCCTTGCCCAGTCCGGATACAGTTCCGCCGCCCTATTAAGCAAGGCTTCGGCATTTTTTGGTTCACGGGCGTTTCTGTATACCCAGGCCCGGCCCAAAAGGGCTTCTCCGTTCCCGGAATCAACAGCAAGGGCGCGATCAAAGTACGGCCCTGCCAGCCTGGTAGCACTGTTACGGATCAAAAGCTTTCCCATGGAAACCAGCGCCGGCACATTTTCCGGTTCTATGGCAAGCGCCTGTTCCAAAGCGGCCCTTTGTTCCCTGTTCCTGTTCTGAGCCTCTTCCACGGAAGAAAGAACCAGCAGAGCCGGTACATGCCCGGGATTGCTTTTAAGAACATCATCGACTATTAATCGTGCTTCACCGCTTTTTCCCGCAGAAATCAAGGTCGACGCTTTTAAGAGTTTTATATCAACTGTACCGGCATCTTCCGCCTTGATTCTGTCAAAACGAACAAGAGCGCCTTCATAATCTTCCTGTTCCAGCAATTCAGAAATGAACGCCAACAGTGACTTTGTGTCTGTTGGCTCTTTCTTTACAGAACTTGCCCTGTCAGGCTTTATCACATCGGCGGTACGCGGTTCCCCTCCTGACTCGCATGAAACAATACTTAGCACTATAGGAATTATACTAATTATTATCACGCACATTCTCTTCACTGTGGAAGAATAATAGCATGAATTCGGATATTTCGCTCCAGAGCAGCGTCCCTGGCCATTTCTTTTGAGATTTTTCCGCGTTGCCGCAAATGGGGAGGAGCATCCCCAATAAGGATAATAAGCCGCTTTTCCGCTTCCCAGGTGAATTTAACCGCCGCATCATACAACCCTTCATACACCGCTTCGGGAATATCCCCGCCGCGACTGGGGGTAATTCCGTTCAGGGTACGCTGAACCTGGTTTAAATCAGCGGTAAAAGGAACAACTTTGGTCAGATACTCTTCGTTATAGTCCTTAAAAAGAAGCATTCCTATCCGGCAGGACGAACCGCCCAGCGTCTGGCCAAGCATGGGAACAATGTTTTTACGGAGTGCTTCAAATTTGTTTTTCATTGAACCGGTGGTGTCAAGGCAAATTACAATGTCCATAGTCCTGTCTTTTTCTCTTTCCAGTATATCCTTTACCCGATCAACAATATCTTCCGGACCAATGGAATAAACCGGCCTCCCCGTACTCCATGCGGCAATATCGTTAAAAGCAACTACCGTTTCCTTCATGTAGTTCCCTTCGGGGGGGCCCGGCAAGGGCTGCTGGCTTGCTTCAAGGACAAAAGGATTGTCACGAAAACTGCCCCGGTAATCCGCATAGGGTAAAGAAAATGCCCTGATGTTAAAATACGTCCCGTTGACTACATACACCTCACCGTGCCGGGCATTTTCGTAACCGTAGTGAATAATATAGGGAATATAAATATGGAAAGCTTCGCCCAATTCTTTGTGCAATTCGGGAGTAGAGTCAATCAAAGACCAGATTCTTGCCGATTTGGGAATGGGATTTCCGTCCAGGATACGGATTTCGTCGCCATTAATGGGATTCCATTCCGGCGCACGGTAGGCATAATTGGCGGATTGAAGAGCCGGATCACGGGTAGATTCGGTTAATAATACCGACCCAATACCGGGTTTTTTCCGTATATACAGGTGAAATCCCCCGTCCACTCCTTGCTCAATCCGGATATCATTCTGCCCAATTTCAAGAGCCGGATCGGTACGCCCCTGAGCAAAGAGTAAAACGGGGAAAAGGAGGAAGAAAAGATGAAAAAATCGCAGATTCATCCTATTAATTATCGGATTTTTGCGGGGAGTTTATAGGATAACCAGGCCTGGCTTTAATTACCGGTTTTGGTATTGCCAAATACCAGGCTTTCATAAATTATCATTTTATGGTATACTTTTCAGGTAATGAGCAAAACCGCAAAAGGTTTCCTGGTTAATCAAAAAGTTGTTTATCCCAGCCAGGGGGTAGGGATAATTCAGGCTCTCGAAAAAAAAAGCTTTAAAAACGAAAAAATCCCCTATTACCGTATTTACCTCGAAGTTACGGATATGACGATCATGGTTCCTGTAGACAAAGCCGAAGGGCTGGGGATACGGCCCATTGTGCCGAAAGACGAAGCGCTGCGGGCCATTGAACTGATTGGCGAAGATTACGAACCCATTCCGTCCGACTGGAAACTGCGGTATCAGATGAACCTGGAATTGTTAAAAAAAGGCAGCATTTCCGACATTGCATCCATAGTGAGATCGCTTTACCACCGGAGTAAAGTAAAAGAGCTTCCTATACTAGAACGCAAGCTTTACGATTCGGCGCTTAAATTATTGGAAGACGAAATTGCCTATTCATTAAAAAAAACCCGGGAAGAAGTGGAAACAATAATCTTTAACAGACTGGAAGCTGAGTGAGCTGATCCTTTTATGAGTGTTTCTATAGCCGCAATTATCACTGCCGCAGGTTCATCCAGCCGTATCGGCGTAAAAAAAGAATACCGTCTTGTCGGTGACAAAGTCGACATGGAAGGAAAACCCCTGACAGTGCTTGGCAAAGCTGCACTTTCCTTTGCGGCCTGTTCACGAATCGAAACGGTCGTAATAACCGTCCCGCGGGATCATAATTTGGGAGAGATTGCCGCCCGTGACAGTCTGCCCGCACGTTTACTGCGTTCCCGTGCAAGACCGCGCTTTCTTTTTGTTCAGGGCGGACCAACCCGGCGCAGTTCCGTTCATCATGCACTCTCCCTGCTGAAAAACATTCGGCCCCGCTATGTTTTGATCCATGACGGAGCCAGGCCCTGGATTGAACCGGCCCTGATCGACCGGGTTATCGACGCCATGCTTAAACACAAAGCAGCCATACCCATGCTTCCTTTAACGGACACTCCCAAAGAAATAGACGAAAAAGGGTTTATTACACGCCACCTGCGCCGTGTCTATGTGGGAAACGCCCAGACACCTCAGGGCTTTGCTTTTCCCGATATATTACAGGCCCATGAAAAAGCCGCATTAAAAGAAAAGTCGGGATGGGTTTATACCGACGATGCCGAAGTGTGGGGTGAATTTACAGGAGATGTTTTTGTTGTTCCGGGTTCTCCGCTGAACAAAAAAATCACCTTTCCCGAAGATTTGGAAATGCTGGTAAAAGACGAAAGTGATGATGAGAATAGGCCTGGGCCGTGATCTCCACAGACTCGCAGAAGGCCGGCGCTTTCTCCTTGCCGGAGTAGAGATCCCTTTTTCAAAGGGAGAAGTGGGACACTCGGACGGCGATGTACTGGCCCATGCGGTAATTGACGCGATCCTCGGCGCAGCAGCCCTTGGCGACATTGGCGAATTTTTTCCGCCGGACGATCCTGCCTGGAAAGATGCCGATTCCATGGAACTGTTACGGCAGTCGTGGGAAAAGGTAAAAGCAAAAGGCTGGCATCTTGTAAACCTGGATTGCTGCATT
>WRIX01000124.1 GCA_009782495.1 Treponema sp. | reverse complement strand
TCCTTATAACGGGTTCTTGATAATTGCACACCTGAAATTGAATATAACGTTAATTCCCCAACAGCGCCCGGTATTCCTGTTCGTAACGTTTAATCTGCGGATTATCCGGCGCAATGGCAATGGCTTGCCGCAGGTAATAGACTGCACGCCGTTCATCCCTTTTGCGGTGGTATATTTCAAACATTGCCATTATTGCATCCAGATTCCGCGGGTCTTCAAAAAGAGCCGAGCGCAGATCATTCAATATTGCATCCTCGTCGTTTCGGGTACGGGAACGGAGGTAGTAGTACCGGCTTTTCCGCACGCCTCCGGGAGCCGAAGCGCTGTGCTGATCGATAATGCGCGCCGCTTCTGTCTGTCTTCCCGTGTCAATAAGCGATAGTACATAGGCGATAACCGCATCATCCGAAGGGTTATCCCGGCTGTACAGTTCACGGGCATGGGAGAGTGCGGCGGCATTGTTACCCAATGCACGTTCCGTTTTCCAGGCATTATACAAATCGTCGTTGCTCTTGCTGTGTACAGGAAGCCTGTCCAGATAAGCCTTTGCTTCGCGCCAATTTTCCCGGGTTATACTGTCTGAGGCAGCAAGCGACAACGCTTCGGGGGCAGCATTCGTTGTCCCCAGAAAACGGTTCAGCATCGCCCTGCCTTCTTCAGCATCTTCCCTGCGGCTCGATTCCAAAAGCAACGATGCCAGGTATACGGCCATTTCAGAATCATTCGGATTGGAACGGACAAACGGACGAAGCAGATTAATTGCCCCAGTACGGTTACGCAGCCCTTCCGCCATAAGCTGGGAGCGCAGAAAGATATACTGCCGGTTGGCGCTGTCTATGCCTGCATAGATATCCAGCGGCTGCTGGGCTTGCTGATAAAGGCCCTGTTCCAGCAGCACACCGGCACGGAGCAGCAGGAATTCACCGTCCCGTGCGCTTTGCCCAAGTACCGAATTAATCAATGTGCCGGCCTGCTGCCAGTTCCGCTGTGCTGCATAAAGCCGTGCCTGTTGTTTTCGTATACTCAGGTTTCCCGTATACCGTATTAAAAGATTGTTCAACAGCGTTATGGCTTCGTCATATCTTCCCTGAGCCTGTAATATCCTGGCAAGTCCAAGCTCAGCCGGATAACACCCGCTCTCCAGCGCCAATGCCCTCCTGTAGGCAGTTGCCGCCTGGGTATAGTCGCCGGTTTTTTCCAAGACAAATCCCCGGAACAGAGGAGGCAGTACCGAGGCGGCGTTCAGCCGGGCGGCACGTTCTAGAAAAGGCAGGGCGGTTCGTAATCTATCCGTATTAATCTGAACAAAAGCGTCTTCGGTATAACAGGCAAGAAAGGGAAGAACATGCTCCAGAAAATCCCTGGAAGAACCGGAAGGGTTTACGAAATTGCCCTGCTGCGCCTCACGGATAATCCTGCCGTAGACAGAGCCTGCTGCCGGGTCTGCACCTGGAAAGTCCAAATCAGGGTAGATCAACCTGACAATTGCCGATGCGGCAGTTCCCAGCGCCCTGCCCTCTTCGGAAGATGCAAACCCGTAGTTTTCCATTAATTCTGCCGCACTAAGGAGTGAAGCCGGAGACCCCAGCTCAATCTGGTAACGCATTTCTTCTATAGAAGGTACCGTTACAGCGCCGTGGGGAACACCATCTCCGGAAACATCAGTGCCGGGCCTGGGGCCGGAAGAACAGGATACAACAAGAATACAAATCAGGAAAATGGCTGGATAAGCCGGTCGTTCACGGAGTTTCATCCCCGTTCCCGGCCTTTCCTTTGGAGCTTAGGGAAAGGAGTACCAAAATAATCCCTGTTACCACCAGGACCAGGGGCCACCAGGTAATGATAAAACGTTTGAACGAAAAAGGCGCCACTTTAAACGAAAAAATTAAAAAAACACAGCCCAAAACAATAAAAGCTACTGCAGGTATCAAGTAACGGTAACTAACATTGTGATAATGACGCCATCCGGCGGGAACCAGGGCAAGCCCGGCAAAGACAGACAAAAAGGGCCATCCTTCCTTTAGGGAAAAAGGGATGATTTGAAGGGCGGAAAGGAACAAAAAGCTCCCCATAAGGATAAAAAAAGAGGCAAAAAAAAGATATACCGCCCTTTTGTTAAGTTTAATGGCAAAAACGGCAAAAACAGCGCCGATAATAACAAATAGAAAGGACCATAAAACAGAAAGCCGTGAAATACCGGTCATGGTTCCCAGGAGAAAGGTAATGCCAAGGAGCATTAGAATAAGACCTGTAACAAAAACAATATGAGCGGCAATACGGTACATTTTGGACATATATTAATAGTATATCAGAATCTTCTGTCACTTGCCAATGGGAATTGGCCATGATAAAATTACCCGCAAGAATGAAAGCGCTTCTGTTTTTACTCTTTTTATGCATTGTTCCTTCATTTGCAACAACAGAAGAGCCGGTCATCTTTCTTCCGAATAACACGGAACCTGCGAATGGTATCCCCGGGGATCCTGTTACACGGCCTGTACGACAGAAGCGTTTTAACCATCCTTACGCTTTGCTGCAGCACAAAGAAAGCCCCGTACTGCTAACGCTTACCGGTCTTGACGAACCCCTGACACAGAAATTTATAGATCAATTCACTTCAAAAAGCGGAAAAAACGTACTTGCGGCTACAGTACAGCGAAGCGGTCCGTATTTAACATTTATCAGAAGGGAGATTGAAAGACGGGGATTGCCCCATGAATTGATTTACCTTCCCATAATTGAATCGTCTTATTCGGCAGATGCTGTAAGCCGTTCCGGAGCCGCAGGGCTTTGGCAATTTATGCGTATCAGCATTGCCCCTCACGACATGAAGATTACCGAATGGATGGACGAACGGCGGGACTTCTGGAAATCCACTATTGGCGCACTGGACAAACTGGAAAAAGAATACAAAATGGTGGGAAGCTGGGAACTGGCTCTGGCAGCCTATAACGCAGGCATTGGAACAGTGCTCAACGCAATGAAGAAACACCCCGAAGCGGATTACTGGGAGCTGTGCCGGCTTAAAGCATTTAAAACTGAAACGATCAATTATATTCCAAAACTGGTTGCCGTATCCTGGGTATTATCCAATCCGCGGCGTTACGGACTGGAAGCGGAATGGCCGGGAGATCCGCAGTGGACGAGGATCCCTGTAGAACGATCGGTGGATTTGTCGCTGGTTGCCGAGCATGCAGGTCTGACCGGCTTTGATTTAAAGAATGCCAACAGAGAACTGATTTACGGGATAACTCCCCCCGATATGCCGTATCACATTAAAGCTCCCGCGGAATTTGCCCCGGCAATTGTATCGGTACTGGAAGATCCCGAACTGACGCTGATCAAGTACTACTTTCACATAATTCGTTCAGGAGATACGCTTTCCGGAATTTCACGCCGTTACGGAATTACCGAAAATCAAATCCGCAGCAGCAATCCGGGACTCCAGGACAAGTACCTTAAAGTCGGTCAGCGGCTTATCATTCCTGTTTTAAAAGATGCCAATACTGCCGCAGCGCCCAAACAGGAAAGCTTACAGCAACCAACACCTGTAACACAGCAGGAAACTCCGGCAATTGCGCAAACCCAGCAATCATCTGAAACAAGAGTTTTATTTACCGGAAATCATTTGGTAAAACGGGGAGAAACCCTTTGGTCAATAGCCAGGGCGTATAATGTCAGACCGGAAATCCTGGCAGAGATCAACAATATGGGACTGAACGATGTCCTTCGGGTAGGGAGTACCTTAAAAACACCGGGTATGCAGTGAAATTACATTTATTTATACTTATACTTTGTCTGCTTTCGTTTAACCTTTATACCCAGGAAATAAACATTTCCGGTATTTTGCAATGGGAGCGGATGGAATTTAACGCTATTATTACCCTTAACCTTCAGAAGGCGGGGATTAAACTTCCTGCCGGAAGATCCCAGGCGGAAGCATTGCTGGAAGATGAATTGCCGGAATTAATGCGGCCTTTTATTAATGAGATTCAGGCCGATTCTTCTTCTACCATAGCGGATTTGATAAACAGGGGCGAACTTTCCCACGCCACGTTTTTGCAAAAAGTCCACAGTATGCCGCCTGCGCTTACCCCTGATCTTTCCTCTATATTTGCACGATATTCGGTAAACCTTATAAGCCTTGGCGCCGACCTGGTACGTCATTCCCGGCCGCAGAGAATCAGCCCTCCCCTGATACCTGCCCATGTCCGGGATTATACCGGAATTATTATTATTGCCGATGACAGCCTTCCGGTTCACGGCAGATCGTCTTCCGCATCCCTGCTTCCCTGTCTGTTTCCAAAAATCTGGGACAGCGAAATGAATCTGATTTTTGAACGGAACATGATCGATCCGCAGATTGGCCGTAGCAAAGGACTGGTCCGGTATATCAGCCGTGAAAGTATTTACCGTGCCGTGCCGTCCGCCATGGACGAGGAACTTGTAAAACTTGTCGGAGACAACCCCCTTAGAATTATTGCACGCGGAGTTTTCGGAGCGGTTCCAACCGACCCGGTAATCGACAGAGAAGACGCCCTTCTGATTCTGTCCACCGAAAACAACCGCCGGCTACTCCTGGAAGGACGTATAGCCATAGTGCTTGATAAAAAAGAATTGAGTAAAACTGTTCCATAAGATTATAGTTGCAAATAATTTATTATAAAAATAATGCGTGGCAGCTAAGGCTTACGCAGAGAAGCCCTGTAGAGTCTGCCTCCGGAGCCGCAGCACCTGAGAAATTACTTAGTGAAATATCAAGAAAAGAATGTCAGGTGCTGAGTCTCCTGCGGCAGGGAATTCCAGATGCTTCTCTGCGTAAGCCTTAGCTGCCACACGAGACTTTATACTAATTTTTACCAAGAATAGTCATATTATGGATACGATTGTATAGATGAAAGATGAATGTTTGAATATAAAGTTAAACACCTTTCCGCCTGTCGTTTAACGCTTCCAGTCTTTGTTTTTCCAGCAGGTTTTTTCGCAGCATTTTATTGAGTATACGGTACAGGTCGTTTCGGTCTTCGGCAGGCAGGGAAAGAATATCTCTGAATTTTTTAACGCTCCGGGGGTCGATACCGGAAAGGTCGGTTTCGGTATTGGTTTCCATTCCGGGCTGTTTGAATAATTTGTAGACAGGAACATCCAGAGAATCAGCAAGGGCTTGCAGGCGGTCTGCGGGGGGAAGCATTCCCTCCCTTTCGTAGTGGCTGATCATGGCCCTGCTGATACCGCTTATTTGGGCCAGATCGTATTGGGAAACCCCTTTTTTCCTTCTGTACCGAACTACATTTTTTGCAAATATCAGAGCAATGCCCTTTAACACCATAAAAATAGTATAAGTATATTTCTTGTACAGACCGTTTATTGGCCCATTAAATTGTTTTTTGGCAAATCATTTTTATTGATTCTGATGTATTGCTCTGAATTCGTTTCAAAAATTCGCCAAAATTTGTGTATTTTACCTTTTTTTAGGAAGAAAATAACTTGACAATGACCATTTTTTGGTCTATAAAATATTATTTGGGCCTTGACATGGTCTATAAAAAATCAGGGGATAAAACAATGAAAAAGGTCATTGCCTGTATCTTTACGTTAATTGCTTGTTTTGGGGTTTTTGCCCAGGAACGTATAGCGGTGTTTCCATTTGAAGATTTGGACAATGTATTTACGCAAAATGAATCTGTTATGTTTTACCGTGAGTTTAGCAATGAAT
>WRIX01000123.1 GCA_009782495.1 Treponema sp. | reverse complement strand
GATAATGAGAGGTGCTTTTCCAATAGGTATAATTCAATTCAATCATGGTAATACTCCAATACTTGTAATATTAACAAGATTTGAAGAAATTGTACAGAATCTTCGTTTTCTTGGTTTTTATTCGAAAGTCTGGTTTAATACCCCGCGGCTTGCCGCGGCTGAAAGGAATTAAAGCATGAGAGTGTATGGTATTAAACCAGACGGTATAATAAATTTCCTATCGAACGAGGCTCCCCGGGAGATTATGTAAGATTTACAGATACCCCGAGGCTTGCCTCGGGGAGCCTCATTCTATGTTGGCACGGAAAAAACACCATGTTTTTTCCCGGTTTTTGGGTGTGGGGTAATACGCCGCTCTTCTCGTAGCAGTAGGATCAGGTTCAGAAACGTGGCACTTCTGCGTTACCATCCTTATTGTTTTATATAATCATCCCAGGTTACACCATTATTAGTAGAAATGGACATTGTTGTACCGTTGATTACATAATCCCAAGTTTCTGTATGTGGACCAAATGGTGTCCACGTACCTTCAATCGTGCTTTCTTCTGTATACGTAGCGGTAATAGAGGTGCCATTATCGGTAAAGGTTCCTCTTTTACCCCAATCCCAGATGTCAAACGGATAATATAAACTTGTAGTAGTCGTACCTGAAAATTCTAAATATTCAGTTATAGCACCAACTGTCCCTTTCCATGTTCCTTCTAATGATGATGTGGAACTGGTTGAGCCATTGTCACAGGCGGAAAAAATAAAGGCGGTAATTAGTATTACAAAAGAAAGGATTTTTCTAAAATTGCACGGGGGGGGGGGGAAATAATGATTTCAGTTTTTCTCATGGGGTTTCTCCTTTGATCAAAGCTTTTGTTGGCTTATACAAGCAGCTAATGGTAGTATACTGTGGTTACTATGCGCTTGCCAAGCCTTGTTCGGTGTAAGTATCAATAGCCGCTGAACATATCAATATGCCGCTGAGTCTGGTATACACAGTACCTGTAGTATTGCATGGAAAAGGCTGAAAACACTTAAATTCAGTATTCTTTTAATAGGCGCTAAAGCACTGCCCACAGCCGGCGACCGGGATCGCAGTTAGAGGTACAATGACTTTATCGTTGCCGAACTGAACGCATCGGGGATAATGTTGCCACATGGGTGGGGGAAGGGTTATCCATGAAGACCATTTGGCGAGGTGAGGAAGATGCCACGTCAAAACGTGCGTAGGGAAAAGCCTCGACCACCATGGGCTGAATGGATGTTCCTTCCCCCACCGATAGGGGAAAATTGATGCGTTCAGTTCGACAGGAGTGTTTTTGCTACCCCGCTGTACTTCTGGGTGCCGGGTGTGGGCAGCGGTATGGCACCTATCGGTACATGGTAAAATTGATATGTTCAGTCTGATTTTTGGGTATATTATATGTATAATAATAGTAAATAATCACTATCAGGAGATTACCATGGGAAAAATCAAGGAACCGTCCAATCTGTCGCCGCGGATCAAGTGGCTAAGGGATTTTTATTTTCAGGGTTTGAACCGGGAATGGAACAATCAATTCAGGCCTTTTACCACTGGAACCCGCTGGGATCGCAATTACAACGAGATTGCCTACTTTGTAGTCCCCGAGACATATTCTTTTTTTAAACCATTTATTCAAAGCAGCCGTCAGGGGGCAACGACAATTCCCACGCCGCCGGATTTTTACAAAAAGACCATAGCCGAACGGCGTGCGTGGTTTATAAAAAAAGCCATAACGGAATTTGTACCGCAGGAAATACTGCCCGGAGATCTGCTCTGCGGTGCGGTGTTTAACATGCTGGCAAGCCACTGCCATACGGAAGAAGAAAGTAAGCGCAAGGACGCCGTGGTTGCAGGCAAAAAAGGCCTGACCCAGCGGAGTATTGAGTTCCACGACCGTGGTTTCGGTAACTGCGGCCCTACAAGCGGCCATCTGATTCCCGGTTACGAGATTCCCATTAAATACGGTTTTAAGCATATTTACGAAGATATTAAAGCAAAATACGAAGCGCTTTCCGGGGCGGAAAAAAACGGCGCAAAGGGCGGCCAGCTTAGGGCAATGATGGAAGCGGCAACCATGCCCCGCGACCTTGCGGCGAAGTACGCCGACGTTTGCGAACACTTTGCCGGGAAAGAAAGCGATCCAGCACGCAAAGCGGAACTGAACCGCATGGCAGCAAATATGCGGCGTGTTCCCTGGGAACCGGCGGAAGATTTCTGGCAGGCGGTGCAGACATTATGGATTACCCACATGCTTGTTATGACTGACGAAAATTACCCGGGCCCCGGCGTTTCTTTTGGCAGGGTGGATCAGTACCTCTATCCCTACTATCAAAAATCCATTGAGGCCGGCGAAGACAGGGAATTCCTTAAAGACATACTCAAGTGTTTCTGGGTTCACTGCAACACCGTCTACGATGCCATGATCAAAGTAGGAATGAATCAGGGCATTACCGCCGGTTTCGGCCAGCTGTTAATGCTTTCCGGCATGGGGCAGGGGGGCGCTGACATGACCAACGATCTAAGCTATGCCCTGCTTGAAGTGATAGACGAGATGTCCCCGATTCTGGAACCAAAGCCCAATGTACGTCTGCACCGGAACAGCCCGGATAAGCTTATGGATAAAGTTGCCGACATGATAGCCTCGAGTCAGGGCGCTCCCTTCCTTCTTAACTTTGACGAACGATCCATGGCAGGTCTTCTTCTTGAAGCAAAGTCCGCCGGTCTGGAAAAGCTTATTAACGAGGACAATGTATTTGATTATGCTGCGGTAGGGTGCCTTGAAAACACCATGGTGGGCAATGACCGTTCTTCCACAGTGGACATAAACCTAAACTTTCTTAAAGCAGTGGAATTGACACTTGGTAACGGCAAGGACATTGCTGTTTACACGGATCAGCTTTGGGGGAAACCTTACAAGAATATTCAGATGGGACCAAAGACAGGAGATCCGCAGAGCTTTCAAAGCTTTGATCAATTCTATGCGGCATTCCTAGAACAGGTTCGTTTTATCATCAAGAAGACTTTTGATCTTTACATTGAAGGTGATACGATACGAGCGGAATTCCTTCCTACCCCTTATCTTTCCTGTCTTGTAAAGGGCTGCGCTGAAAGCGGTAAAGACGTTACCCAGGGCGGCGCGGAAATCCGTTTCCTTACCATTGAGGGCGTTACCTTTGCAACTACTATCGACAGTCTTTTGGCGATTAAGTATCTGATCTACGATACCAAAACGTGTACCATGGACGAAATGATTCAGGCGTTGGCTGCCAACTGGGAAGGCCACGAAATACTGCAAGCCAAGGCAAAGAACAAGGCGCCCAAGTACGGCAGGGACGACAGCGAAGCCGATGAACTGGCACGGCGCTTTATGGAATTCTGGTCTACGGAAATAACGAAGTACCGCACCCCCAACGGACATACCTGCCGGGGCGGAATGCTTTCCTGGAACTACTGGGTCAGCGACGGGTACATACTCTGCGCCAGCCCCGACGGACGGAAGCGCGGCCAGTTTCTTTCCAATGCAATTTGTCCCTCCAACGGTGCGGATATCAACGGGCCGACAGCCAACAGCAACTCCGTGGGTAACGCTCTGGGCGGCAAAGATTCAAACGGCGCATACATAAATTACCTGCCCAACGGTGCAAGCCATACCATTACCATGAACCCTTCGCTTTTGCGAAATGATGAACACCGTACCAAGTTTAAATCATTCCTGCGGGGATACATTGAAAACGGCGGAACCGCTTTGCAGATCAACATGCTTGATCCGGAAACCCTTCGGGACGCACAGAAACACCCCGAAGACTACCGGCACCTGTTGGTTCGCGTAACGGGATACAATGCATACTTTACCAGCATTGGCCGGGAATTGCAGAACGAGATTATTGAACGGGAATCTCATGGCCGTTTCTGATACGAAGGTTAAGGAAGCAATTATCCTTGACATTCAGCGGATGTCCACGGAAGACGGGCCGGGACTGCGGACTACGGTTTTTTTTAAAGGCTGTAATCTTGCATGTCCCTGGTGCCATAACCCGGAAAGCATTGATCGCAAGAGCGACCTTAACTGGTTTTCCCAAAAATGTATGGGCTGCAATATCTGCCGGGATGCCTGTCCGCAAAAAGGCATTAGCCGGGACGACAACGGCATTAACTTTAACCGGCCTCTCTGCGTTGCTTGCGGAAGCTGTGTCGATGCATGCCCTCAGGCTGCCATTGAACTTAAAGGCAATGCAATAGGTGTCGAAAAACTTGCCGCCGAACTGGTAAAGGATCGTGCCTACTTTGGCGCAGACGGTGGCGTTACCCTTTCGGGAGGCGAGGTATTGATTCAGCACGAAGCGGCGCTGGAACTGTCCCGTCTGATCAAGGCAGAGGGAGTAAACGTTGCCGTTGACACCGCCGGTTGTTACGACTTCCGCCTGCTGGAAGCAATGCTGCCCTATGTCGATATAGTGTTATATGATCTAAAGATTTTTGATAACGAAGCCCATAAACAAATTGTTAAGGGCGACAACCGGCTTATTACGGAAAATTACCGGCGGTTAATAGACAGTAACACAAGAGTCTGGGTGCGGACTCCGATTATTAAAGGCGCTACCGACAGCGAAGAAAACATCGCCGCAATCGGAAGTTTTATTGCCAATGCAGGGCTGCCTGAACGGTGGGAACTGTGCGCCTTTAACAATCTTTGTCTTGACAAGTACCGGCGGCTGGATCGGGAATGGGACTACAGCGGCGACGGGCTTACCGAAAAAGCCCATATCGAAAAGTTAACGGAAATAGCACAGCGTTATGTTCCGTGTGCGATATATACCGGAGCGGTAAAGGAGTGAATAATGATAACGTTCAAAAAAGAATTTGACGGGAACTGCAAAAAGGTATTTGAAAGCGACAGCAAAATCGGCCTTCTCTGTACGGTTGCACCGGACGGGTATCCGCACATTTCTTTGATCAGTTCGATCAGTGTTAAGGACAACAAGACCATGATGTGGGGGCAGTTTTGCGGAGGAGCATCCAAAGACTATATCAAGGATAATCAAAAGACAGGTTTTCTGGTAGTTTCGCCGGATCAACGCTGGTGGACCGGTAAGGCCCTGCGCACAAGTACCGCCGTTACGGGAGAAGACTTTGACTTTTTTAATAACAAGCCCCTGTTCCGGTACAATTCTTACTGCGGCATTGGCATGGTACATTACGAAGAACTTGTCGATGTAAGCATTGAGGAAAAGCTGCCTATTATGAAAATAGTTCTGGGTTCCATAAAGTCTGGGTCTTTGGCCAAGAAAGCACTTTCGCACAGCAATGCTAAAGGCGCTGAAGAAAAGATGCCGCCTTATGGAGTGGAACTGGCTTCCGGCGTCGCCTGCCTGAAGTTTGCGGCTTTTGTAGATACCGACGGATTCCCCCGGCTCTTTCCCGTAATGCAGGGACGTCCTGCCGGCGCCAATGCACTTGTTTTTTCTTCCGCACCGTACACCGAGTTTATGCAGCAGATTCCGAAAGAGGCAAAGACAGCAGTGTTCCTTGCAAACATGAGTCTGGAAAGCCTGCTCCTCCAGGGTCGCTGGTTTAATACCGATAAAGGCGGAGTGCTTAAAAGTTCAGTTTTTGAGGTTGATAAAGTCTACAATTCCATGCTGCCCATTGGCGGTTATATCTATCCGCCGAAACCGGCGCCGGAAGTGTATGGTTTAAAAAGCCTTGCGTAGATCGCAAATGCCTCATTGCAGCATAGCTGCAGCATTTTCGTGGTTCCAGCGCAA
>WRIX01000122.1 GCA_009782495.1 Treponema sp. | reverse complement strand
GCAGTTGATACCTTAGAAAAACGGTTGGAAACAAAAGGTTTAACTTTAGAATCTGTTGTTAATACAAAGTGTTTGTTTAAGGATATTATGGATCTTCCCGTTCTTAAAAATGTATTTAAGGAAAAATTCAAAGGGAAGTTTCCATCGAGAATTGCTATCCAGTCTGACTTTGTGATTGAAGGACTATTGTTTCAACTTGATGCTATAGCTTTCAAACAGTGATGCCGACCACGCCTGCATTACAATTCCAAAAGCAACCGACACATTCAGGGAACCTTTAGCGCCATAGCTGGGAATGCTAACCCTTCCAAGAGACGCATCCGCAGCAGCAAGAGCATGAGGGCTTACCCCCAATTCTTCGGAACCAACGATCATTACAGCTTTGGCAGGAAAAGAAAAATCAGGCAAAGAAATACCGCCGGTTTCCAGAGCAAAGAAAGGCCCTTCGGAAAAAAGGCAGGCAGTATCATTGTCTTTGTTCCCGTCCTTGCTTTCATTCTGCACATCAAAGGGATCGATAAAAGGTTCACGGGAAAGCCGTTCCCAGGAAAGAATGTCAACACAGCCCATTGCTGTACGTTCAGCACGTTTATGCCGCGGATCGGCGCAAAGCGGGGAAAGCCAAATCCTTTCCGCGCCAAAAGATTCGGCGGCTCTGAACATGGAACCTACATTGAACGGAGAACGTATGTCATCAAGATAAATCTGCATACCGGAAAAAAATTGCCGCTTTGAAATATCCAGCGCACCTGTAGCTTCGATAAAATCCCAATCGGCCTGACAGCGTCCGGTTTCTGTAAGGAGTATGTGATAAACAGTATTAAGAGAACGGTGAAACTCTTTTTTGTTTCCTTCCATATTGGTAACTGACAAACCCGATTGTGATTTTTCAAGCGCTTCTGTTGCTGCTTTGGAAAACCTCTCATCATTGGCCAGTAATGCAACAAGATTGCTTAGGTATTCTGCTTCCTCGCTCAGTAATTTCCCCATTACGACAAACCTGTGTTCTGCATTTCTGACAATACTTGCCGCCTTACGCAGGCGCTGGGATCGCGGAAGTGTTGCCAGTTTTTGCAGGGAAATCATCAGCTTACAATCACCGAAATACCGTCGGGAATTACCGTAATGGAAGCGTCCGGATTCCTCAGAATATCCTCCGCCTTCTTTACCGCTTCGTCAATTGAATGGGCGGGTATCATGTGAAAGTCAGTTACCATCTCATCCGGTACATCGGAAATGTAAATAACATGAGCATGTTTTAAAACTCTGGCGAGTATCTGTGATTCCCATTGATCAATGCGGGTATACTCTTTTGGAGTCTTCATGAATGTAACCAGCATCTGGTTTAAATCTTTTTCTTCGGCAAAAGTTTTGTGGAATTCCGGCGCCCCGTGTCCATCGTTGGATTTGGATAAATGAATAATAACCCCGCCTTTCCTGACCGTAGCTTCCGCCGCAGTCATGCCTTTTACTGCCTGGTAAATATTCTGATCAAGCGGATAACCGCCATTTGTCGAAATTACAATATCCGCCATAACCGGTGCAACGCTGCATTTGTTTAAAAGGAATTCTCTGCCTGCCCTGTGAGCAAGATCGCAGTCCCCGGCAACGGCATAAATAACTTCTTTATTGTCATTAATAATCACATTACAGATAAAATCCAGCCGTGCCGCTCTGGCCGCATAAAGCATATCATTATGAATTGGATTACCGTCAATAATTCCGGTACGGGCTGCAGGGTGTGCAATAAATTCAGCATTGTGGTTGTACAAAACAGCTTTACGGTTTGCAAGTCCGGGGAACACGCTTTTACGGCCTCCGGAAAACCCGGCAAAAAAGTGGGGCTCAATAAAGCCTTCCGATACAAGAAGATCCGCTTCTGCTGCAAGTCTATTGATGATAAGGTCGCCTCCCGAAGGAAGTTTTCCAAGGTAAACCATATCCGGAGAATCGCAGTCGTGAATTACGATTTTTTCCCATTTTAATATGTCAGAACCGAATTTACTTTTCAGTTCTTCGCTGGTCGTTTCCCGATGGCAGCCGGTTGCAACCAGAATAGTAATATCTGCATTGGGACTTCCCCTGCGTATTTCGGCAAGCATCCGGGGCACAATAATTTTACTCGGTACAGGCCGTGTATGATCGCTTGCAATCAGTACAATGTTTTTTTTGCCTTCCGATATTATTCGCAGCGAAGGAGTTCCAACCGGATGTTCCAGAGCATCCTGTACCAGTTCTTCCTGGCTTTTTTCTGCCTTATAATTATGTATCCGAGAAATCAATTCACCCTTTAAACGGGAGTTCGGTATTTTATATTCCAAAAACTCTTTCCCGTAAGGAAAAAGTATTGTTTTCATAATATATACCTCATTCTTTAAATATTGATAATAAAACTTTCATCAAGGCATTAACATCTATAGGTTTGGAAAGATGTTCATTCATTCCCGAAGCAAATGCTTCTTCAACATCCTCTTTATATGCGTTTGCCGTCATGGCAATAATCGGGATTTTTTTTGCATCGTCTCTTTCCAATGCACGAATTTTTCTTGTTGCTTCATAACCGCCCATAACAGGCATCTGAACATCCATAAAAATCAGATTATAATAACCAATGGGTGAATTATTAAAAATCTCAACGGCACGCTGGCCGTTTTCCGCTTCATCAATTTCCAGTCCGGTCGGAGCCAAAATCTCGCCAATGATAAGCCTATTAACGTCGACATCTTCTGTAAGCAATAATTTTTTTCCTTTTAAATTTACAAAATCAGGCTGGAAAACTTTTTCTTCAGCCATTGTTGCACCTTTCTCGAAAATCAAATCGAAGAAAAACTTTGAACCGGCATTTGGTTTACTTGTTACTTTAATTATTCCGCCCATCATACCTATAAGGTTCTGGCTGATCGAAAGGCCAAGTCCTGTTCCTCCAAACTTAACGGCTATAGTACTGTCTGTTTGTTCAAAGGGAATAAAAAGCTTGCCCATTTGTTCATCAGACATTCCTATTCCATTATCAGAAACAGAAAAAAGAATATTTATATATTTATTATCCTCTTTTAAAATATTTATCAGAAATGCAATCTCCCCTTTTTCTCCGGTAAACTTGACGGCATTACCGAGCAAATTAACCAAAACCTGATTAAGACGCAATTTATCGCCTGTCAGAGTTACATCTTTAATCTCATCAATATTAGTTTTAAAAACGATATTTTTTTCCGAACAACGCTGTTCTATAATTCCCGAAACTTCATTATATGCTTTTAACAGACTAAAAGGCTCAAAAGATAATTCCAGTTTTCCTGATTCGATTTTTGACATATCCAGAACATCATTCAGAATACCCAGTAAATGTTTTGAAGATACCGTGATCTGCTGAATCGACGAAAGGGCTTTTTCCTGATCTGCAATTGAATTCTGCGCAATTCCTGCCATGCCAATTATTGCATTCAGCGGTGTTCTTATTTCGTGACTCATACGCGCCAAAAATGCGCTTTTTGCTTTTGAAGCTACCTGTGCCGCTTCTGTTTGCAGCTCAAGTTCACGAGTTCTTTTTTTAACAGTTTTTTCAAGACTGCGGCTTAGTTTTCTGTTGTTCATTAAAAATACAACGGCCAGTATTAATACAAAAATCAGAACCGAAACAATTACATTAAGAAAAATCAATTGCTGATGCGCCAGTTTTTTTGAATAATCAAAGCCCCGGCTTGTCCAACTATCTGCAATAATATCTGTTTTAATGTAATACTGCGCTTTGCTTATTATGGAACGAAGCACATGTTCATTTTTATTAAATCCATAAAATGAATCCATCGGAGTACCGAAGCGAATATTGATTTTGTATCCCGGTATTTCACGGTAATTCAACTCCATAAGCAGAATATAATCGGATGCCATAAGCAAATCGATTTCGCCTGACTCCAATGCATCCAGCGCCGCATTCAGAGTATCATATACTATGGCATTGTTATTATCAGGAAACCATTCGTTGTACTTATCTTCAAAAGCGGATTTACTGATTACCCCAACTCTTGACCGTAAAACCTGGTAACTGGCCAAACTGGGGTAATCGACTTTTGACAGAAGCGCATAGGATGTGTAAGCATACGGAACAAAAGTCCACAAAAAATCATTTTTTCTTGCATCTGAATAAAGCAACTGAGAAACCATATCTGCTTCACCGCTCCTGAGCATTTCAATAATTCGCGACCACGGAGTTTTTTCATCATTAGCCGCTTCAAAAGTAATGCCGGTTAGTTCACTAATTTCTTCAAGAACATCCAGCGCTATACCCTGAAACTCTTTTTCCGCCTTGTTATAAAAGCAAACCGGATAATTATCCTGTTCCAATGCAATCTTTATGGTACCGTTCTGTGATTCCAAATTATCCAGATACGCTCTCTCTTCTTCGGTAAACGATTTTTTTAACTTAAAACGTGCGTATTCTTTATCACCGTCTTTATAGAACTTGTAAAGTTTATCTATCCCGCCGGAAGAAAGATATTTATTCATAACAGTAATAACCGGCTGTAATTCAGGATTTGCCGTTGTCAGCGAAACATGACTATAGGCAAGCGGAAACATTTCCTTGGAACGGATAAAACCGTATTCGTCAAACAACGGGTCAATTACCCCTTCTGAAACAAACGCATCTATCTCGCCTGACTCCAGCATTTTTGCAGCAGATGCAAAACTTTCAACATAAACAACGATAATTGATAATTCAGGATAATACTCCGTAACTTCATCTGCATTAATACTGCCATCCAAAAAACCAACTCTAAGGCCGTTTACATCCCTTTCGATCATGATTTCTTCCGTTTCTTTATGGAAGAAAACCCTCTGAAAACGTTCCGCTATTGGATGTGTCATGTAATAAAACTGCAAGCGCTCCGGAGTCGGGGTTAAATCACCGGTAAAGTCAATCAGATGGTTATCAAGTCCGTTTATCAAATTTTCCCATTCATGGAATTCCTGTTTAAACTCTATACCAAAGAGATCCGAAAGGTGCTCGCAGAGTTTTGTTGTAAATCCCGCATACGTCCCATCCGGTAATATAAACGCCTCTGTCTCGTACATCTGGCCATAAGAAAAGCTTTCCCTTGTCTTTTTTAAATTCTCTATAGCATTTATCTCGTCCGCTGTAATACCGGGTATTTCTCTGTAGGATTTAATGGAATCAATATAAGAAAATTCTTCCGAAGACTTTAAACATCCTGTTATGGAGATGAACAAAGAAAATAGTACTATATGATATGTCACTTTCTTCATGATACGCCTGTGGAATTATAGCATAAACAGGTTGAAATGATCAAGAAAGTATTCCAATGCTATCGAAGGCATTACACATACATTAGAAGAATATTGCTGAACTTGAACTGCAAACGTAAAAAGATTTAATGCGTTTTTTGCATTTGGAATGAGTAAAAATAAAATAAGCTGTTATGAGTTTGTTTTTTTTATGCCCGTAATAAGAGAATCAATATCCTCAGAAATCGCAAGTCCGCCCATGGTGTGTAATGCACCATAACAGGAGACAATATAATCAATTATGTTGTAGTTTTTGAATAGTGCGATAACTTCTTTTCCGGTCATGTTCTTTACGGCTTTATATTCTTCCAGACAATAGGCAATGAAGTCGGCGTTATCTGTCATGCTATGCTTCCTCCGGGAAGGTAATGTATCCCGTCTCAAGTTCCTCGTTCAGTAAGTTGGCAAGGGTCAACTGGCTTAAATGCCATAATTTTGTAGACTCCATTTCCAGTTTGCTGTACAGGAACGAGGAATACAACAATTCAAAAGCTTCCTG
>WRIX01000121.1 GCA_009782495.1 Treponema sp. | reverse complement strand
CTGTTTCGGGTACAAAGTAATTTGTAACAAATTTGTTTGTTACACTTGCTGGTTTCCCTTTTTGGGTTCATACTGTAAGTAATGACCGTTAATCAGGAAGATGCGCTCTACGACTTCCTCAGAAATGTAACAGAACCTTTTACTCTGGATGATATTTGCGCTTTCGTCCGGATGGTGGAGCCCAAAAAAAGCAGCCATCTTAATACAGAAACCGCTTCGTTTCTGGAAACCAGGCGCATGGCTTTTCCGCTGGAAGGAAAACGCTGGATTTCCCGGCGCGGCGCATTTGAAAAGGTACATTTTGTTATTAGTCCGACACGGCTGGAAATAGCCAACGGCATACTTATTCCGGGCCACCGCTGCCTTCCCTTTGCCAATCCCGAACTGCTTCCGCAAAAATTCCGTTTCCATTGGAAGGGAACCGGCATTCCGAACAGCATTCAGATTTCGCACGGCAGTGAAATTCCGTACACTACAACTGAAAGTCCGCCGGAAGACTTTTATCCGTTTTACGCGCTTTACGGCGAAGAATATGCCCCTCAATATATAGCGCGGGATAATCCGGAAAACGAATCGGCTTTTAATTGCGATCCGTTTGAAGATCCGCCCGAGGTTTCCATACAAACCCTGGATATGCGGAACGTATACCGGGAATCTTCTTTTGTACCGGGGGATCGTTTTGCGGTAACCACGCTCGACTGGAAAGAAGGAATCTTTCAACTGGAAAGGATAAAGGAAATAGACTGGACCAAGGAAGAATTGGACAACTGGATTGCCGCAGCAGAAGAAGGATTTAAATCATCCTTTGATTTCCTTGGCCCGGGTTCTTCGACAGAAGAACAAATTGCATACGCTTACTGGTTCGGCGGAGAGCGGATGCGTTCACTTCCGGCACTTTCCCTGGAAGATTTTTTGTACGAAGTTACCGATCATATCGAAACTGTTCCCTACGGCATCGAAACCCGTTTCTGGTATGCCGGCAAGGATATTCCCGACAGAAAAGATCTGGAAGGAATAAGGAGTATTCCCGACAGAACAGTAATAGAAGAAATCCTCTACCGTAAGGGAGTACCAATTTCGGAATATGTGGTTCAATCGTATGTACGGGATGCTCTGTACCGGGGGGACAAGGAACATCAGAGTCTGGAAAAATTATCTGATCAAATTATGGAGAGGATCATTCCGTCTACGATTGGTTTAAACGGACGGGACAAAGAATACCTTGCGGATTATATATTGGAAGTGTTCGGTGAATTTATGGAATCGTATTCCAGTTTTACCGATCACGCAATGGGCGCTATACGCCAGCGTGTTGGTGAACTTCATACCGCGGTGGTAGAACTGGCAATAAAACTCCAGAAAAGCGATATGGATCCGTCCTGGCTTCCAAAACATACGTTTATCGTGCTTTCACAAATCCAGGGACATGCAGCCAGCATTCTGGAAGACCTGGACAGCGATGAAATGCCGCCGCAGGAAGAACTGGACGCTATGGACAATTCCGTAGATTCAATGATAGAAACCTACGAGGATGTAAAGGATCTGATCAACGAAGCGCTGGGCAATTACCGCAAAAACAACATCGGCCTTTGGCAAAAAACCGAAAGTTCCGAAAATGCCTCCTGGCGTGTAATTCAGATAAGTCTGGGAGGAACCGATATATGGCGGCGTCTTGTGCTGCCCGATACGTATTCGCTGACAAAGCTGGCGGCTCTTATCCGTTCTGTTTTTAACTGGAGCAGCGAAGAACTCAATTTCAATATCGAATGTAAGACCATTGGGGATTTAAGCAAAAAAGGAATAAGTGAATTTATCTGCGAGATAGGCGCCATGTGGACGGTAAAGATCATCATCCTTTCGTGGTACCAGGCAAAGCCTGACGAAAGAGTACGCTGTGTTGCCGGCGCCGGCGCTCCTCCGCCCCGCTTTATCGACGGACCGCTGCGTTTCCGCCGTTTTATTTCTGCCCTGGAACGTGGCGGCGACAGAGAACAACATCTTGCCAAACATGAGTTGAGCAGGGACTACGATCCTTCGGGCTTTGATATTGATTCCTGTAACCGCGCCATCCATTCGGGAAGCAGTCATGGTACAGGGATGTAACTTTTCTTCGCTTCTGCGCAGGGGCAACGTGTACTATCAATTGCCCGGAAAAAATCCCAAAGAAGCGCTCCGTTCCCTAATCGACTTGATACCGCCCGACTGCTTAAAGCCGCCGGATAAAGACAAACTGTTTCAGGCAATCCTTGAACGGGAAGAACTTATGCCAACCGCAATAGGAAACGGCATAGCCCTGCCTCATCCGCGGAATCCGCTTGTCGAAAAGGAAGAAGAACAGTTTGCCGCACTTGCCTTTCCGGAACATCACATTGACTGGGGCGCCCTGGACGGAATGCCGGTGCATACAATCATCCTTGTTGTTTCTGCATCCGCCAAATCGCATCTTTTTTCCCTGCAGCGCATTACTTTTTTTTGCCATGACGAAACCTTTTGTTCGCTTATTAAACACCGCGCCCCGGCGGAAGAGATTTTTAATTATATAGAAAAAACCGAGCAGGGTTGGTAGTAATATACGTCCCTTCGGGCCGTGGGCAACGTCCTTAATGAATAAAATTCGTCCGTTTCCGCGGGGGAAGTTCCGGCATGGGAACTTCCTTTTTGCCTGCTTCAAGACATTTAATAAGCCAGGCCATGTTTTTTCCCTGGGTTTCCATGATGCACAGGCCTTCTTCGTCCTGTAAAACTTCTTCCTGGGTATTGCCGTGAATTACATTCCAGTAGATTCCCGGTGTAATGATCATTTGAGCCAGGTTAAAGTAATTGTTTAATTGCTGGAAAACCGAAATGCCTCCTGTGCGGCGAAGGGATACTACCGTTGTTCCGGCCTTGTACTTCATTTTGACGCCGGGGAAAAAAAGACGGTCCAAAAAGCTTTTAAACGTTCCTGCAATCCCGCCGTAGTAAACCGGTGACGCAAGGATTATTCCGTCGGCTTTTTGCATCTTTTCAAAACTTTCGTTAACCGGGTCATCGGATATACAGCAGCGTTTCAGTTCCGCGCATTTTCTGCAGGCCAGACAACCCTGAATTTTCAGGTTTCCAACCTGAATAATTTCGGTTTCAATTCCTTCTTTTTCCAGTTCTGCCGCCATTACAGAAACTCCCCTGGCCGAAACTCCGTCCTTTCTCGGGCTTCCGTTAAATGCTATTACCTTCATAATACTCCCCTGTTTTATGCTAGTTATTTAAAAGGGATTTGACAAGTATTTACTACAGCTTTATAGTGTATTATAGGCAAGGAGAAGAAAATGAAGAAATCTTTCCGTTGTATTTTTACGGCAGCGGCGTTTTTTATTATGATCACTTTTCCGGGTTGTGCCGGAAAACCGGCGCCTCTGGAGACTCAAAATTTTGCGGCAGGAAATTTCGGTAACTACCTGAGTCCGGAAGGGGAAGAACTTGTCAGGACCGGAATACGCTATCATGATCAGGGGGATTATCAAAATGCCCTTAATTATTATAACCAGGCTATGGAACATGACCCGAATCATCCGGTGATTCTTTATGAAATGGGTTACTCCTATATTTCCATGGGCAATTACAATGCCGCTGTCGAAATGGCCGACAAAGGAATTGCCGAAGCAAAAAACAAGGGCTACGCAGAGGTAATTCCTTCTTTGCTTGACCTAAAAGGTTCCGCCCTGGACAACATGGGGCGAAGCGAAGATGCAATTAATGTATACCTGGAAGCGATTAACGTTTACGGTGTTTCCAATACTTTTATTTACTACAATCTGGCTGTAAGTTATTATCGTATCGAAAGGCGGGAAGATGCTGTTAAAGCGCTCACCTATGGCCTTACCATTAATGCAAATCATGCCAGCAGCAACTACCTTATGGGTAAGATCTGTATGGAAGACGGAAAAAAGACACAGGCTTTTTATTCGCTTTGTTATTTCCTTTTACTGGAGCCGAATACCGAACGGGCAACACAATCGTACAATACGATACTCTATATGCTCAGACAGGAGGAAATGATAGGAGTCAGCGACAAGGGCGCTTTTACAGCTTCCGATATGATCATCTCTGTTGCATTTGCCCTGGATGATGAGAACTTCCGTTTAAGCGATGCAGAGAAAACCAAAGCAAAGCTGTATTATATTATAACTAATTTGGATGATATGAAAAATTCCGGCAAGATTCAGCGCAGCAACGGGGACGAACTGTGGTGGGATTTTTATTCGCCGTTCTTTAACCGGATTGCGGTTTCCGATTATTTCGGTATTTTTTGCAGATACATCGGATTCAGCAGCGATCCTGACGCGGGAGACTGGATCGAAAACGGAAGGGACGAAATCGAAGGATTTTTTGAATGGCTTAACGAACCTGTGGAATAGTATAAACTGTAAACCGTTTATGATTATTGGATTAACAGGTCTGTATTGTGCGGGGAAAAACCATGTTGGTCTCCTGCTGGAAAAGCAGGGCATTCCCGTATTGGATGTAGACAAGCTTGGTCATAAAATAATCGAAACCGAAGCAGAAAAAATAACCGGCCGTTTTGGAAAAAAAATTCTTGACCCCAACGGAAAAATAGACAGGAAGCTATTAAGAAAACTGGTTTTCGGCAAACCGGAAGAATTGACCGATCTGGAATCAATTGTCCATCCCGGTGTTAACCGTCTTACCGAAGAATGGATTGCAGACAAAAGAGCAGGCAAAGTTTCCGGTCTGGAGACGGGAACCTGTGTTATTAACGCGGCGCTGCTGCATAAATCTACCGTATTCGACAAACTGAGCCTGATAATTGCCGTATATGCCCCGTTTCCGGTTCGTTTTTTCCGGGCTTTACGGAGGGATAAACGCCCTCTGCCGGAACTTTTTAAACAGCTTGTAAATCAGAAGAATTTTCCCAATTACAGAAAAACTGCAGAAAAAGCAGCGTTATCCGGAGGGGAGCCGTGCATTGACGGCACGGCGCACATTTCCGGTAAAACCGGCAAAAGCCCCCCTCAACTTTTCTTTTCCCAAGCCGATATTTATATCATACAAAATTCCGGATTTTCGGGTTGCCCCCGGGTACTTGAAAAACGGCTGGAGGCCATATTGGATGGTTTCCGCCATGAAGGCCTTTAGCCCTCAAGATGGAATATGTTGTAAGTGCCGCAAGGGGGCGGCGTGTGCATGGAAAAGAAAAAATTACTGCTGGTCGCGGTTTCAGTGGGAGTGTTTCTGGTAATCGTGGTAAGCGCCGCTATCCTGGTCTTTAGGCCTGGTTCAGACATTGTCTCAACTTCTGCAGTATCTTCTATAAGTTCCGGGCCTGATCGCTCGGCATATACCGATCCTACGGCATTATCGCGGGATGAAACATTCCGGGAACTTCAGGATCCCAATAGCGCTTCCCCGGTTCATGACAGCGATACGGCAAATACGGTAATAAGTGTTCCAAAGCCGGCAACCGCAGTTGTTCCCAGCGTTGCTACGGCCGAAAAACCGGCTCCTAAACCGGCGGCCAAGCCTGCTGCAACTGTTCAGGAAAAGCCCGCTCCGGCAGCGCCCAAAAAATCAAGCCGGGATTACTGGGTACAGGCCGGTTCATTTTCGACCAGGGAGCGGGCCGACGGAGTAAAAGGTACCCTTGGTACAAAGGGAATAACCGCCATTGTTACCAACCTGGAAATTAATGGCAATACCTATTACCGTGTACGGGTAGGCCCTTATACATCCCAAAACGAAGCGGATTATTGGCTTGCCATGATAAAATCAATTGACGGGTTTCAGGAAAGTCAAATCTGGGAGAGCCAGTCTTTTAGATAAGCTAT
>WRIX01000120.1 GCA_009782495.1 Treponema sp. | reverse complement strand
AATCATCCTGCCGCAGCCTGCCCACGCTTCCCGCATATACGAATGAATCACCGCCAGGTGGGGCGGCACATAGATGCCGCCGTACTTTTTGGCGGCAGAGAGGCCAAAGGCATGATCGTCTTCATTTATGGTTCCCCCCACAGCACAGAGGGAATTGTGGCAGTTGGTGAGGATATACGGAAGCGGAAAAGCGGTAAGTCCGGAGGCTTTGGCTGTTTGGATGATGCTTACATAGGTAATGTCGTGCGAAGCAAGAGCGTCAAAATGCAGACGGAGCGTTTCACCATCCGTAGCTTCTGTCGGTTCGGTTGAATGTTTATGGGCAGCCAGGATACTGTGTGCAATAGTACCTTTCTTTGCATCTATGATAGTGTCCCGCTCCGCCGTACCGGCCGCTTGTCCGGCAGGTACGATTTCCTGTCCGTTACGGAGGATGACAGGCCCTTCTATTAGTTCAACAGCAGAAACAGGGTACATTTACTTATAATATCAGGTTTTTTCCGCTTGTTCGAGTGCTGAAAAGGATATAAATAATTTGACAGCAATATGCTGGATTTCATTTCCATTGGCTAAGCCGCTGTTTTATGCTATAGTACCCCCATGAAGACTACCCTGCTCCACTCCTGGCACAAAGCGGCAGGCGCCCGGCTGTCGGAGTTTGCCGGTTTTGAGATGCCGATACAGTACAGCTCTGCTGTGGAAGAACACAAACTGTGCAGACGTTCTGTGGGGCTTTTTGATACCAGTCACATGGGCCGCTTTTTTTTGTACGGAGAGAGAGCGGGAAATGCGCTGTCCGCGATAGTGTCGGCGTCGATACTTGATATGAAAGCGGGAGAAGCCCGCTACGCACTGCTTCTTAACGAAAACGGCGGCGTGATTGACGATCTTTTTATCTACCGTCTCGGAGACAGCAAGAAATATATCGATCCCTGGTTCATCGTAGTAAATGCTGGAAACAAAGAAACCGATCTTGCCTGGATTACACCCCGTATTACCTCGCAGGGTAACACGCAGTTTCCTGCCAATATTACTTTGGAAGATCTGTCCGACAAGACCTGCATGATTGCCGTTCAGGGGCCAAAGGCGGTGGAACTGCTGGATCATATTGTAACAGAACAGACAGATGATCCAACCAGCGGCCTGCCAAAAGGGGCGCCGGTAAGTTCCAATGTTTCTGCGATTCCCCGATCGTATATGGCTCATATAGGCATTGCAGGTGTTCCTGTTCTTGTGGGCCGCACCGGTTATACCGGAGAAGACGGCGTGGAACTGTATTGCAGCAGCGAAAAGGTTCAATTTCTCTGGGAAGCAATTTTGGCAGAAGCGAAAGACGCAAACATTGAAGCGGGCGCTATTGGCCTTGCCGCCCGGGATTCACTGCGCTTTGAAGCGGGAATGCCCCTGCACGGCCACGAGATAAGCGCGGAGATAAGCCCGCCGGAAGCGCTTCTTTCGTGGGCTTGCGACTTTACCAAAGACTTTATCGGAAAGGAAGCATTGCTTGCGCAAAAAGAAACCGGACTCAAGCGAAAACTTGTTACCATAAATGTAGTCGGCGGTGTTCCGCGGGAAGGCTATACAGTATTGAACAATAAAGGCGAGAACATCGGAAACATTGTAGCAGGAATGTTTTGCCCGACAACGGGAACCTACTCTGCCAATGCCTTTGTGCCCCTGGAATACGCAACTGCAGGAACTGAACTTGCGGTGGAAATACGGGGAACACCGAAGGAAGCAATTGTGATTAAACGGCCGTTGTATGTTCCGGTTTATAGAAGGAGTAAATAATGAAATTAGATGCAAATGCCCGGTATGCAAAAACCCATGAATGGGCGCGGAAAGAAGGAAACGTAATTGTCGTAGGAATTACCGATCATGCTCAGAGTAGCCTGGGGGACATCGTGTTTGTCGATCTTCCCAAACAGGGAACTCAATTCAAGGCAGGTGCTGTGTTCGGAGCGGTGGAATCGGTTAAGGCGGCCAGTGACCTGTATATCCCGGTTTCGGGAAAGATAAGTGATATTAACGAGAACCTTGCCGCAGCTCCGGAAACGGTAAACAAAGACTGCTACGGTGAAGGCTGGTTTGTTAAAGTCGAGCCGGAAAACCCGGCGGAATTTGATGCCCTGCTTAGTACCGAAGACTACGAAAAAATTGCGGCAGCGGAGGAATAAGTGCCCTATATACCGGTAACCGAAACTCAGAAAAACGAAATGCTCGGCGCGTTAGGGCTTTCTTCTATTGAAGAATTGTTTTGCGAAATACCCAAAGAGCATCGTTTCCCTACATTAAAACTGGAAGAAGGGTTAAGCGAAAGCGAAGTGCTTGCGGAAATCGCAACTCTTGCCGAGTGCAATGTACATGCGGGAAACAACAACTGGTTTCTTGGCGCGGGATGCTACAATCATTTTATCCCCGCGGCAGTAGGTGCGCTGGCTTCACGCGGCGAATTCCTTACCGCCTACACACCTTACCAAAGTGAAGCAAGCCAGGGAACCCTCCAGGCAATTTTTGAATACCAAACGATGATCGCATCGCTCCTTGGAATGGAAGTGGTAAACGCCGGCCATTACGACGGCGCAACTGCCCTTTCGGAGGCGGTGATCATCGCACTCAAACAAAAGGACGATGCCGAAAAGCAGCGTGTATTGATTCCCGAATCGCTTCATCCTGAATATAAAGAAGTTCTTGCCACGTATCTTGCTTCATATAACCCGATAATTGAATACTATTCCGGCGATCCCGCCACCGCTTGTAAAACCAGTGCATCTGCGTCAAGTGCACAAGGCACGCCGGAGGGTTCTACTGATAACGGGATTGCCTGCCTTGTAGCGGCTTATCCTGATTTTTTCGGGACGATTCCCAATATGATTGGCGCTGCCGATGCGGTACATGCTGCCGGCGGCCTTTTTATCGTTCATGCCGATCCGGTTATGATGGGACTTTTTAAGAGCCCCGGCGAATATGGGGCGGACATAGTTACCGCAGAAGGGCAAAGCCTGGGAAACGACATGAACTCAGGCGGGCCGCTCCTAGGAATTATGGCCGCCACCAAAGATTTAATGCGAAAAATTCCCGGACGTATTGTCGGGGAGACAAAAGACAGCCAGGGAAGGCGTGGCTTTGTGCTTACCCTTTCGGCACGCGAACAGCATATACGCAGGGAACGGGCGGTGTCCAACATCTGTTCCAACCAGGGACATTCGATGCTTCGATCCTGCATTTACCTTTCCCTTATGGGCAAACAAGGCCTGAAACAAGTTGCCGAACTGTGCTGGAATCGTTCCCACTATGCGGCGGCTAAAATTGCAGCGCTTCCGGGGTTCATCGTAGTTAACGAAGCTGGAAAACTTTCCGGTAACGGACAAGGCAATACTTTTTTTAAGGAGTTCGTTGTAAAACTTCCGCCAGGTAAAACAGCGGAAGCAGCATGTCAGGCATTCATTGCAAAAGGCATCGTCCCCGGCCTTCCCCTGTCCCGGTATTTTCCTGAACGGAAAGATCAACTTCTTGTTTGTGTAACCGAAAACAATTCCAAAGCAAGCATCGACAACTTAGTAACTGCATTGGGGGAACTATGACAAATTCATTTTTACAGGAAACACCACTGCTCTTTGAAGAAAGCGTCAGCGGACGTAAAGGGGCAATAGTACCCAGACTTGATGTGGAAGAAACTCCGCTTCCAAAAGAATTACTCAGAGATGAATTGGAGCTTCCTGAACTGGACGAAGCTTCTGTTGTACGCCATTTTACCCGGCTATCACACAAGAATTTTTCCGTAGATAGCCAGTTCTATCCGCTTGGCTCATGTACGATGAAGTACAACCCCAAGATGAACGAAGAAGCCGCCGCAGAGCGCGGTTTCCGGCTGGCCCATCCGTTGAATCCCGATGAATGTAACCAGGGCAGTCTGAAATTGTTGTTCAGGCTACAGGAAAGTTTAAAGGAAATAACCGGCTTTGACGGCTGTTCCCTCCAGTGTGCCGCCGGCGCACAGGGTGAATTGGCCGGGCTTTTAATGATGCGAGCCAAACACGAAAGTACGGCAAAAAATACGGCCGGAAGTACAGCGCCGGGAACGTTACGCCGCACAAGAATTCTTGTTCCCGACTCGGCTCACGGAACCAACCCTGCAACCTGCAGTATGGCCGGTTTTGTTGCACAGGCGATTCCCTCAGACGTACATGGTGCGATTGACATGGCGGCGTTGAAAGAAACGGTTAAGGATGCAGAAACACTGGCAGGCATGATGATCACCCTGCCCGGCACCACCGGTTTATTTGAAAAAAATATTGTCGACATTATAAAAATTATTCACGATGCAGGGGGATTGGTTTACGGTGACGGTGCCAACATGAATGCCCTTATGGGAATGGTCAAGCCCGGCGAGCTTGGCTTTGACGTAATGCACCTTAATCTTCACAAAACTTTTTCCACCCCGCACGGCGGCGGCGGCCCAGGAGCGGGCGCTGTAGTGGCAGGCAAAACCCTTGCAGACTTTCTACCCGGTCCGATAGCGGCAAAAAACGGGACTGCTTTCTGTCTTAAAAACCCGCCTCTGTCAATTGGGCGGCTGAAGGTTTTTAACGGAAACTTCGCCGTGCTGGTGCGCGCCTATGCATATATCAGAACGCTTGGAGCGTCAGGATTAAAACGGGCTTCAGAATATGCCGTGCTTAATGCAAATTACCTGCGATTTCTGGTAAAGGAACATTACCCCACTCCATACGGAGCGGATCGTCCCTGTATGCATGAGTTCAGTGCTTCACCGGATTTGGGTAACGGGATTCACACCATCGACATTGCCAAGCGGCTTATCGACTACGGCTTTCATCCTCCTACGGTATACTTTCCCCTTATTGTCAAAGAAGCTTTTATGGCCGAACCTACCGAAACAGAAAGCAAGGAAACCCTGGAAGCTTTTGCTGCTGTCTTAACAGAAATCGCCCGGGAAGCGAAAACCCAAAGTGAACTCCTTAAAGAAGCGCCCCATGTTACTCCGGTTGGAAGGCTGGATGATACGGCAGCAGCCAGAAATCCTGTATTGCGTTATATATGTCCGAATTCGTAAAGAAAACAATCAGAATTATTTCCTCAATGGCTGTTTTTACTGGTATAGTACTGTGTGCGCTTTATGCATTGGGGTTTATTTTCGGTACAACTGTTAAACAGGTATCCAATAAAGAGTATACCGACGGAGAATTTACGTATACATACACCGGAATGCTGCTGGACGGAAAACTCAACGGTGTTGGTGAAATTATCTTTTCCAACGGCGACCGGTACACGGGCAGTCTTGAAGCATGGCGTTTTGAAGGAGACGGGGTGTTTTTTTCTGCAGACGGATGGCGGTACGAAGGTGAGTTTTCCAAAGGACAAATGACCGGTAAAGGAAAATTGTATGGAACAAACGGCGATACTTTAATACAGAGTCCGGATAATTTTTCAGAATTTGTTTCCATAGCCGGCTGGAAATATTCAGGCAGTTTTAATGAATGGGGTCAGAGCGGAACGGGAAAATTTGTTTTTGCAGACGGCGCTGTATATGAAGGAGAATTTGTACGGGGACTGGCAGAAGGACATGGTGTTTATCACAATCCGGAAGGCTGGTCTTACGATGGTAGCTTTCAGCAGGGTGTATTTGACGGCGATGGTATAATCAGACAGAAAAACGGAAAAACCATTTCCGGTGTTTGGGCATCAGGGGTTCAGGTTACAAGACATGACTAACATCAAATGGTTAAGCATAATACGAATCGCCGGACTGTTGCTGGTACTGGTTTATCATTTTTTCCTTGATATCTTGCCGGGGGGATTCATCGGCGTTGATATTTTTTTTACCCTTTCCGGGTTTCTTGTTACCGCATCAATTGTAGAAGAATTCCGGAACAACGGACAGTTCGCTCTTTTTTCTTTTTACAAACGCCGTTTTTTACGGCTTTATCCGCCGCTTGTACTGTGTATTTTGTTCACACTTCCTTTTACATTTTTGCTTTCCTCCGACTTTATCGTTAATATAGGA
>WRIX01000119.1 GCA_009782495.1 Treponema sp. | reverse complement strand
GTGTAGCTGTCCATCCAGGCCCGCTCTTCCGGCAGGTAACCGGCGTTTTTTTCGTTTTGTTTGGGCCGGGCAATATCAATGGGTGTATGGGCGATGTTGTAATCGCCGCATAATACAAAGTGTTTGCCCTGTTTAACAAGTTTTTTGCTGTACTTTAAAATCGCATCGCAAAAAGCCAGTTTATAGCCAAGTCTTTTCCCTTTGTCCTGAGAATTGGGAAAATAACCTGTAATCAGCACAAAGTCTTTGTAGAAAGCCTGAAGTATGCGGCCCTCATCATCAAAATCAGCAATGCCCAGGGGCTTAACATCAAGCGGTTCTTCGAGCGAATAAATTGCTACCCCGGAATATCCTGCCTTCTTTGCACAAGCCCAATACGCGTGGTATGTTTTTCCGGATTTGTTCCTTGGGTTCCGCAGTTCATCGGAAAGCTGTTCGGGACGCGCTTTTGTTTCCTGAAGACACAGCACATCGGGAGATTCCGCCGTAAGCCATTGGGAAAAACCGTGCTTCTCCACCGCCCTGATGCCGTTTACATTCCACGATAGTATTTTCATGCACAGAGTATAACATTTTCCATTTGTATTTAGTATACTGAAACAAGAACGATGAAAAAATCATTTGCCTATATTTTGCTAATTCTTTTCTGTGCTGCTCCTTTTTCCACACAATGCCTCCATGCCCAAACCCGGTATCCGAAAACAATAAATATTTCCTATGTAGAAGCGCCGTTTAATTTACAAATAATAGTAATGAAAGAGCGGCGTATGCTGGAAAACGCCTTTGCCCCGCTGGGTGTAAGTGTCAGGTGGCATGTCATAAATTCCGGTGCAGACCAGGCACAAGCCATTGCCGCCAAATCGCTTGATATTGCTTCGGTAATCAATTCCACTTCGGTAATACTGGCAAATGCAGCAGGTAACCCTGTTGAAATTGCCGCACTGGTAAGCCGGCCTCAGCAGACTTTTGCATTGATGGTAGGTCCCAATGGTCCCCGTACCGTCCGCGAACTCCGGGGAAAAACCATAGCCGGCCCCAAGGGATCGGTACTCCACCAAATGTTAATTGCCGCCCTGGTTAAAGAAGGAATGAAGGCTACTGATGTAAGGCTTATCAACATGGGACTGCCCGAAGCAAGAACCGCCCTTCTTTCCAATCGTGTTGACGGCGCACTCCAGGCAGCAGGTTTTATTATCCGTAACGAAGAAGCGGGGATGCGTACGCTCTTTACAGCAGACGGGTATCTTACAACCCTCCTCTTTACGGCAGTCCGCCCCGAGTTTGCAAAGAACTATCCGGAACTCCTTCGCATATACCTCCAGGTACAAAAAGAAGCCTATAACTGGATAGCAGAACACACAACAGAAGCGGTCGCAATGGGCAGCCGTCTCCAGCAGGTTTCCGAGGCAGACGGGATGAAGCTTTTCCGCTGGAGCGGCATAGCCCAGGTAATGGAACAAAGCGACGTCCTGGCGCTGCGGGAAGATGTGGATTTTCTTTTCCAACAAAAGATGATAGAAAGAAAAATTAACCCCAGTCAATTTATATTGCCTGTTGCTTTCGGCAGATGAAAAATATAAATCATACAAAATCAACCTGGGTCTCTTATGCCATTTTACCCTTGCTGATCATTGCCGTATGGGTTGTGCTTTCTGCTTTGGAACTGGTTAATCCCTACCTTATCCCTTCGCCTGTGCGGATATGGAATGCGGCGTATCACCTTATTGCTTCCGGTGAACTGGGAGAACATATCGCCATCAGCCTGGCTCGTGTCTGGGGCGGATTTGTTCTGAGTGTGTTGTTCGCTCTTCCCCTGGCTCTGCTGTTTCACGAAAGCCCTCTGCTTAACCGTTTGTTTCACGGCCTCTTTGAAGTAATCCGTGCCGTTCCTCCCCTGGCCATGATCCCCCTGCTTATACTCTGGTTTGGTCTGGGAGAAGGATCGAAGCTTGCTGTAATCGTTCTGGCGTCATTTTTCCCTGTTTTCTTAAGCGCACAAAGCGGTTTTGATTCTATGGACAAGCGCTGGCTGGAACTTTCCCGTTCTTTGGAACTGCCTTTTCAGCGCCATCTTTTTTCGGTGTTAATTCCCGCTTCGCTTCCTCAGATCATTACAGGATTGCGGCTGGGATTTGGCTATGCATGGCGGGCTTTGCTTGGGGCGGAACTTTTTGCCGCAGCATCGGGGCTGGGTTATCTTATAACCGATTCTCAGGCCATGGCCCGCACAGACCGGGTCTTTGTAGGAATAATCGCCATAGGACTTCTGGGCGCAGGTTTTGATACGCTGCTTCGTTTTGCGGCAAAAAAGCTAATCTCTTATGATGTACAGGGAGCGTTATGAAACTGAGTATTCGTTCTCTGTGCAAAAGCTACAATAGTAAAAACCACAACGACCCCGAAAAAAATACAATCCGCGCATTGGTTGATTGTTCGCTGGAAATAGAAGACCACAGTTTTACCGTTATTGCGGGACGAAGCGGTTGCGGAAAAACAACGTTACTTAAAACAATTGCAGGATTGGAACAGGCAGATTCCGGCACAGTGGATTTTTCCTCAATGGACAATTACAGGGAAAATTACAGCAAAGACAGCCAAAAGGAATTATCAACCGAACCAAAAATCGGTTTTATGTTTCAGGACCCCCGGCTCCTTCCCTGGCTTACGGTAGAACAAAACCTTTCACTAGCCTTTAAACGACCCAGGGACAATAATGAAAAAACAGCAATGCGGCAAAAAATACAACGGGTTCTTGAGATGGTGGGCCTTGCCGATCGTGCCACTTCAATGCCCGGTGAACTTTCGGGAGGTATGGCCCAACGCTGCGCCCTGGCACGCTGCCTATGCAGAGACCCGGAACTCCTCTTGCTCGACGAGCCATTAAGCAGCCTTGACACCTTTACACGGGTAACACTTCGGGAAGAATTGGACAAGTTATGGCGGCGTCTCGATCTTACTGTTATACTTGTTACCCACGACATAGAAGAAGCGGTTTATTTCGGGGATCGTGTTTTTTTAATGAACGAAGGAACAATACAAAACGTACTGCCCATTCCCCTGCCCCATCCTCGTGACTCCCGGACTGCGGAATTTCAGGAACACTGCAGGAAAATCGAGCAGCAGTTTTTTAAATAGCATCACCACAAATTCCAATTTATCGAACTGAACGCATCAATTTTCCCATACTATTAAGATACAGGTTATCAATGAAGCACATTCCGAACCATTCTACCCCACATAAAGGGGAATCTGCCCTGAGCGGGGACACCGGTCGTGGCTGCCGTTTACGCATGCTTTGGCATGGCTGCTGTTGTTGCACGCCGAAAGTCCCCGTCAGGTCAGACTTCCCCTCCTGTGGGGCAAGCATGTTCACGTATATGCTTCATAAGCAACCACCTACCTATGTGGTAACATAAAATTCGATACGTTCAATTCGTTACGTTAAGGTTTTTTCGATGGATGTAAACGGTAATTTGCTGCTAAGCATCTATATATACCATGATCCGAAATAATGCTGGAAAAGGGCTGAAAACATTTAGATTCAGTGCTCTTTTGATAGGCGCTAAAGCGCTGCCCAAAGCCAGTGCCCGGGAGCGCAGTTAGAGGCACAATAATTTTATCTCTGCTGAACTGAACGCATCGGGGATAATGTTGCCACATAGGTGGGGGGAAGGTTAGCCATGAAGACCATTCGGCGAGGTGAAGAAGATGCCACACCAAAGTGTGCGTCGACGGCAGCCTCGACCGTCATGGTCTGAATGGGTGTTCTTTCCCCCACCGATAGGGGAAAATTGATGCGTTCAGTTCGACAGGAGTGTTTTTGCTACCCCGCTGTGCTTCCGGGCGCCGGGTGTGGACAGTGGTATGGTAACCTATCAAATGATTACAGAAGTTAATCAGCCTTTTTCCAGGATTAATGCAGATACGGTGTATGACAGATGCTCAGTGACAAATTGTGGTATAATTATAAAACATAGTATGAACATATTTACAAAATCCTGGACAGATGACGAATTACTGCATTACATTACCACCGAAGACAGCGTTGAAACAGAAGAACTTTTTGCAGCAGCCCGAAAAACCTGCGAAGAACATTACGGCCGGGACATATACTTCCGGTGTTTGATTGAGTTTACCAATTACTGTAAAAATGATTGTTTTTATTGCGGGATACGGTGCAGCAATACACAAACAGAACGTTACCGCCTAAATTTTGAGCAAATACTGGAATGCTGCCGTACCGGAAATGCATTGGGGTTTCGCACTTTTGTTTTACAGGGAGGGGAAGATCCCTGGTTTACCGATGAACGGCTTTGCGAATTGGTTCATAAAATACACACTGAATTTCCGGATAATGCAATTACAGTTTCTGCGGGGGAAAGGAGCCGTACATGCTACCAAGCCCTGTTTGACGCCGGGGCAAACCGTTACCTCTTACGCCATGAAAGCGCAGACAACGATCACTATGCCGCCTTACATCCTCCTGCCATGCTGCTTTCTGAACGAAAAAAGTGTCTTAAAACAATAAAGGAAATAGGTTTCCAAACCGGAGCCGGATTTATGGTCGGCACTCCTTTTCAGACGCCAAATTGCCTTCTGGCAGATCTGCGGTTTTTGCAGGAATTACAGCCCCACATGGTTGGCATTGGCCCTTTTATCCCCGCCTCAAACACTCCCTTTGCACATTATCCCGCAGGCAGTGTAACTGTAACACTCCGTATGGTTGCCCTTACCCGGCTGCTCCTTCCCCTTGTTCTGCTTCCCGCAACGACCGCCCTGGGTACACTGTCCGATGTGGGCAGGGAACAAGCGCTTATGGCAGGAGCCAATGTTATTATGCCGAACCTTTCGCCTCCCGGCGCACGGGAACGTTATTCAATATACGACAACAAATTTAACTACAGCGATGAAGTTGGCGATTATATCAGTGATCTTCTGCGTAAAGTAGAAAGAGCCGGTTTTGTCCCAAGGATGGAAACGCGAGGGGATGCAAAGGTTTAGAACGGCGATTTTTTCATGCAACATAAAAGCCAATTTTTTGTTTCTCTATATTTACAAAGTTTTCTTGCCGACAATATTCAATTAATTTTTCCAATGATGGAGGAGAACCATGAAGTATCTCGGCAACAGTACGCTTGCGTGCAATGTTTTCTATTTGACCTCCCGAAAAGTCAAATTGTTCGGCAATAGAATCAATTTCTTTTTGCAGCAAACCGGGTATAAGTGTCTGCCAAATCAATTTCCGGGCGTCTATACCAGGTTTTTCAAATTCAATCTTGTATAAAAATCTGCGTTCAAACGCATTATCCATATTTCTTACAAGGTTTGTTGTAGCAATCAAAATACCGTTCAGGTTTTCTATTTCCTGTAAAATAATATTCTGAATAGCATTTTCTGTCTGGCCGACGCCGGAATGATTATCACCTAAATTCCGCCGTTTTCCAATAATTGCATCCGCCTCGTTAAACAGTAATATTGGGGTAATGCTTGATTGTTTTACCACGGAACGATAACGTGTAAATACTTCCTTTATTTTCTTTTCACTCTCGCCGAACCATTTGCTTTTGATGTCTGCAATCTCAATGTGCATTATTCCCCGCCCTGTAAGACGGGCAATCTGATAAACCGTCTCTGTTTTACCCGTTCCAGGTCTTCCGGAAAACAGGCAGGCAAATCCTGTCCTTATTCCTTCACGGGATAAGCGTTCCTGAATCGATTTAAAATATTTTTCTTGTAATAAATCTGCCAGTTCGCCGACCTGGACAGCGGTTTTTTCCGGATAAAACATTTTTTTTTCAGTAATAGTATCTGCCTTTTTTATTCCATGTATGGATTTCATAACCCGCTGATCTTCGATCTCTAAAAATAATTCTGCTTTTTCAAAACCATCACTGTTCACGTTTTGTATTAATTCCTTCTGTTGAAGAATATGAGTCCCTGAAATTAATTGTCTTTTTATTGTACGAAAATCAGATACATTATCGTACAATGCCTGAAGAGTTCTAAAATCCATTTCATCTTTATCCAGATCAATAAGATAATGATAAAACCGAAGCATCATTAATTCGGCATC
>WRIX01000118.1 GCA_009782495.1 Treponema sp. | reverse complement strand
CGCAGAGACGTAGAACAGAGTCTTGTTCAGGGAATCGTATCGTGTGTTGTAGCCACTTCTTCTCTGGAACTGGGTCTTGATATAGGGGATATAGACGAAGTTATTCTTGCCGGCACCCCTTCTTCCTGTACCAGAACACTTCAGCGGATAGGCCGGTCGGGCCACGGTGTTGGGGAAACAAGCCGTGGTTTTCTGCTTCCGTTTCATGGCATGGATCTCCTTCTTGGAGCGGTTATGGCAGGAGCAACAGCCGAAAGGGAAATCGAAAAAACACAGCCAATAAAAAACCCGCTGGATATTCTGTCACAAACAATTCTTGCCCTTTGTACCGAAGAAATCTTTACCTCAGATGATTTGTATAAAGTAATACGGACTTTTAATGTATTTTCAGACATGTCCCGTTCTTCTTTTGACAGCGTAATCGCCATGCTTGTAGGGAAATATTTCCCGGTGTTGCAGAAAACAAAAACACCGGCAAAGGATGCAAACTCCGTCCATGACAGCATCAGATTACGTGAACTAAAACCGCGTTTATACCAGGATATAGACGGAAAGCTCTATCCTGCCGAAGGAACATTGGCAATGCTTTATTCATCGGGAGGCGTTATTCCCGGCCGTGGTCTTTATTCCATGAGGCTGTCCGATGGAACAAAGATAGGCGAACTGGACGAAGAATTTGTTTTTGAACGCAGAACCGGAGACAGTTTTGATTTTGGCGCCAGATCGTGGAGCATAGTCGAAATAGGAAACGAAGCCATTATTGTTAAGCCGCTTAATGACGCAGCCGATTTTCAGCCTTTTTGGAAAGCAGACTCCAGTTTCCGCAGTACAGAAATATGCCAAAGAGCTCTTAATTATTTCGGTGAATACAATAAAAACGCTTCTTTGGCGAACAGGGATTGTCTCAGTAAAGATGCAATAACAGCCCTGGAAAACTTTCTTTACCGGCAGCAAGAAGCCCAGGGCGGTATCCCGCTTCCCGATCAAAAGATCATCCCTGTAGAAATAATAAATGATCCGTCCATACGTCCCGATTCGTTTCAGATTGTGTTTCACAGCTTCCGCGGAGGAGCAGTACATTATCCCCTTGCAATGGCTCTTTCTTCAATCATAGAAGAAAAAACAGGAATGCGCTGCGAAGCAGTACCTGACGACAATGCTGTATTGCTGTTGCTTCCGCGATTGTCTGTACAAACCTACTCAGGCCATTCCGATCCTTTGCCGCTGATCAAAGACTGTATAAACCTTCTTGGTTCCGCCGGAGAAAAATATTTTAAAACAAGACTGGAAGCGTCGGGCATTTTTGGCGCTGCATTCAGAGAAGCCGCCGAACGATCAATGATACTTCCCCGCGGAATGTACGGAAGGCGCATTCCCCTCTGGGTAGTGCGCCAGCGCGCCAAACGTCTGTTTGACCGTGTTGCTTCTTTTGGAGACTTTCCGGTAACAACAGAAGCATGGCGGAGCTGCCTGGCAGATCAATTCGATATGGAAGGTTTTCGCACGTTACTTGATGACATTGCTACCGGTTCTGTAGAACTAAAGTTTTTTCAAAAAGCCGGCGCTTCTCCTTTTGCGCATGATCTTTCCTGGAAAGAAATAAACAATTTTATGTATGAATATGACGAAAGGAAAGATATACTCGGCAAAGTAAATACAAAATCCGGCATTGCCGATAAAGCCATATCCGATGCATTAAACAATCCATTACTCAGGCCAATGCTAAAAACCAATACCGTTGAATCTTTTACAGCCCGTCAGCGAAGGGAACTGCCGGGCTATGCCCCCGAAAACTCACAAAGTCTTTCACAATGGGTTAAGGATCGTATTGCCATTCCATTAACAGACGAATGGGAAACCTTAACAACAGCGCTTCCTGACGAATTACAACAACAACTGTCAGAAGACCCTTCTTTGGGAAACCGTCTTTCTACCATAACGCTTCCGGGCGCTTCCATGCCAATAGTAACCCATGCTGAAACTTCTGTACTGTTCGAAGCTTCAACTCAAGCATCAGAACTTTTGGTACATCTTTCCGAATGGCTTTGTTTTGAAGGGCCGGTTGTTGCATCAAAAATTACAGAAGTTTTCGGCTGTACAGTGGCAGAAGCAGAAGATGCCCTTGATTCACTGGTTGATACGGGAGAACTGGTAAAGGATGTAAAGCTTGAAAACTGTGAAGAAACCTATTACTGCAATACGGAAAACTTTGAACTTCTGCTCCGTTTAACCCGGAAAAAATCAAGACCGCAAATCAAGGAACAGCCTGCATCATTCCTGGTTCCTTTTATTGCAATGCGTCAAGGGCTTATCGCAAAAACAGAATCAAATGACAATTCTTTTTTTGACTTGGAAACAATTCCTCTTTCCTGTTATCCTGCTCCGGTACAGCTGTGGGAAACAGAACTATTTCCTGCAAGGATTCCGCATTACAAGCCTGACAAATTAGACAAGATGTTGGAAAATGGGCAGCTTATATGGTTCGGCGCCGGTAATAAAATGGCGGCATTCTCGAACCCCAGCGAACTGGAACTGACCACTATTTTTGATTCTGACAATATGCAAAACAACACTGATTCGGAACTTTGTTCCTTAATTATTAAAATATGCAGCTCATACAGGAATTACTGGGAAATAAAAGATACCCTGGAAAATGAATTAAAAAAATCTTTTTCTAACAACGAAATTATTACCGTACTATGGAATGCTGTTTGGCAAAGCAAGTTGTCGTCCGATACATGGGAAAGCATACGGCAAGGTATAGATTTAGGTTTTACACCGGAAACAACCGGAACAAATAATAACAATTCTGTCCCGATTTCAAAACTGCCCGGTATTGTTCCGCCATACCGGAATTCGCATAACATCAGAGAACGCCGTTTACCCCACGCCCTGAAGGGAAAATGGCGGGATGGTTCGCCTGTCCCGGGCCGGTGGTTTGCAATGGACACCGGCTATCAGAATGATCAAGAAAGCGGAAAACCAGATGTTTTCGAACAATTATCTTCACTTGAACAGGACGAACTTAACAGGGACAGAGTCAGGCTTCTGTTACAACGCTGGGGCATACTGTGCCGGCCTTTACTGGAAATGGAAGGCTTTTTTTCCTGGTCACAGTTGCTTCCTGCCATGCGCCGTATGGAACTGTCGGGGGAACTTGTTACAGGCCGTTTTTTTGAAGGAATTCCATCGCTTCAGTTTGCCGTTCCTTCCATAGCTTTGGAACTGGAAGCAGCCGTCTCCGAAACAGCCGGAGACAGGGCAGCTCCGGTATACTGGATGAACGCTGCAGATCCCGCAAGTCCCGCAGGCTGGAATATTACCGGCCTTGATCCCCGTTATCCTTCACGAAACAGCAGTTCAAGAATGTGCTTCAGGGGAAACGATTTGGCGGCGGTTTCCTGCAAAAACGGCCGCGAGTTGAACGTGTTTGTAAAAGAAGATGATCCGGATATCAACAGGGTTTTTGCTTTTCTGGTGTTTCCCCGGCATAGAGCCTGTCATCCTGCCAAAAATATTGCTTTGGAAATCATCAACGGGAAACCGGCTGCGGAAAGCCCTTATGCAGGTATCCTTACAGAGATGGGTTTTATCAGCGACAGGGGGAAGCTGCTTCTGTGGTGAGTAGTGGAGAGCCTACCATTCTTTTGGCTGACCGTTCGGAGAAGTAATGTAAAAATTCTCCCCTGCATATTCAATTAAATCAAGGTTTTTACGTTATAGAACCCTCTGGAGAAACTTTTAATATTACCCCTCCGAATGGTAAACCCAAAGAGTGGTAAAACCAAACTCCCTACTGCAGCTTTCTGATTAGATCATCGGAACGGGCCTTATATCTGGCGCTGTCTGCGGCAGCGGCTTCTTCCAGAAAAGCTATGGCTTCGGCTTTTTTTCCTGCTGCGGCAGCATTTACTCCCCGGGCATACTGAATCATGGCTTTTTCGCCGCCGTAATCCAAAGCTTTTTTATAGAAATCTTCCGCTTCGTTGTACTTTTTATTCTCGTATGCCACCAGACCCAAATAGTAGGAGGGCGCATAATGATTGCTTCTGAGTTCTGCTGCCTTGCGGAAGGATTCTTCTGCCGAACTATAATTTTTGGCGTTGTAAGCTCTTTGCCCTTCTTCAACCAGTTCTGTAAAGGTCTTTTTGCCTGCAATATAATTATTGTAATCCCTTGTCAGGTCGGCAATGGGGTTAAAAAGCGTCAGTCTCTGGTACATTAACTGAACGTTTTCTTCGGTTGAAGCGCCAGTAGAAAGTACCATAAAAGAGTCCGTTAAAGAACGGTAATAGCCGCCGTTTTTGTCTGCCATAAAGAATGAAACCATTGCTCCTGAAAAAGCCTGAATGTTGGGGAAAACGGCGCCGGACTGGAGAACCGCTTCGGGATTTATGGCAGAACGTTTTGCCGTTTCAAGCCAGTTGAGGTTTTCTTCATAAACCAGCGTTCCTCTGGCCCTGTCGTACTTAAGGGTATTAAAATAGACGGCAAAACCTTCCCGGAGCCACGGCGGGGGATCGGTAATAAATGCACGTAGGAACTGAATAAATGCCTGGTGGGGAACAATGGACGCTTCTTCACTGCTTCCCCTGTGTATTACCAGTTCCCTGTTGGCGGGGTTACGGTAGTGAATATAAATGGCGCCGGGCCTTGTGCTTCCCACCAGACTGACAACATAGCTGTCATATTCGTTTTTATCGGTAAAGACCCTCACCTTGAGCGGGGAAGCAAGCAGTGACGAATCAAAGCGAAAAACTTTGTTATATTCGGTAAAACGCTGTTCCATCTCGGATGAATATACATCACCGGTTCCTTCCGGAACGATGATCTCATAATGAGCTGTCCTGATCTGTGCGCTTAATGCTATTGCCATGCTTAACAGGACAACAAAGAAAAATAATTGTTTTACGGTTCTTTCCATTGCGTTCTTTCCTCCCGGAATTTGTCTATTATAATGTTTACTTCTTCTATAAGTATTCCCGTGTAACGCTCTATGTTGTCAATAATGTATTGCTGCAGTTCCTGCATATCACCACCCAATTGTAACCCAAAAGGCACGTCTATGGTAATTACCAGCCGGTACCCGGATTTTTCGTCCTTTACAGAGATTTTTTTAATGTATATCTGTTCGTTAAATTCATCAACACAATGAATTACCATCTGGGAAAGGGCCGATTCCGAGATTATCACTTTGCCCCGTTTGGAATACTCGGGCCGTACCACCGATTTTTCGTGCAGTTGAGGGGTATTCCCCAGTGTTTCCTGCAAACGCCGGGGCTTGAATATCCTGATGGCATTGTAAAATATCTGGGGATAACTGCGTTTTATTTCGATTGACGGTACAGGGATAACATGCTTGCCTTCGATTTTGCGGGTTCTGATGGCCTTTTCTATTTCTTCCTGACTGGCAATGTCTTCAATATGGATAATCCGGCTTGGGGCAGGCAGTTCCAGTCTGCCGGCTATTCTGTTCACCATCTTTTCCGAAGTTCCCAGAATCAGTATCTTTTTAACCTTTTCCGCCGACAGGCGTTTGACTATTTCTTTGCGGCGTTCCTTGTTGTCAAAGAGGGCTACCTTGATTGCAGCCAGGAAGTTTCTTTCTTTTTTGGCCGAATGACCTGCCAGGATACGGTTTTCCTTTATTAAAAGACCGTCATCTATAATAAAGTCTATTCTGTATTTTTGGGCAACAAGCATTGCCCGGAAACTTTTACCGGTACCGCTTTCACCGATGAGAGCATAGGTCTTAATTCTCTTCAGGAAAAAGAACAGTTCGCGGAACACCATACAAGGAGTATACTATATTTTTATTGCTGTGTGATCAGCTTTTTTACTTCTCTGAAACGGAAGCATGATGTCAGGTGATCGTTTACCAGTCCTGTTGCCTGAAGATGAGCATACATTATTGTACTTCCCAGAAAGCGGAATCCTCGCTTCTTCATATCTTTGGCAATGCGGTCGGAAAGCTCTGTTGTAGCCGGAATTTCCGCCAGGGTTTTCCAGCCGCCGCAAACGGGCTTTTTCCCAACAAAGCTCCAGAGGTATGCAGAAAAGCTTCCGAATTCTTTCTGTACTTCCAGAAACAGACG
>WRIX01000117.1 GCA_009782495.1 Treponema sp. | reverse complement strand
CGGCTATGCCGCCAAGCTCCTTATCCGCGGTACCGAAGTAGAACAGATGATGAAGGTTGTAGGCGAAGAAGGAACCAGCGTAGAAGACTTTATCATTTACCTTAAAGGCGAATTCCTTGATGCTGTATACCTGCAGCAGAATTCATTCGACAAGGTGGATCAGGCGGCAAGTATAGAACGCCAGCAGTATGTCTTCCAGCATATACTCCGCATTTTGGGAACCAACCTGGCATTTACCGACAAGGAAGATGCCCGTACCTGGTTTAACGGACTGCGCCAGAAGTTTATTGACTATAACTATTCGCCCTGGGAAAGTGCTGAGTTCAAGAGTATCGAAGCTGAAATACTTGATATGCTCTCCAACAAATCCAGCGGCATAGAACCAACGGCTGAAGCTTTAATTTCCCGTTAAGAAGGAATGAATCGATGAAAAAGATTTACAGCAAGATAGAATCGATAACCGGCAACGTAATAACCGTTAAAGCCGAAGGAGTTCGCTACGGCGACCTTGCAAAGATAGAAACAAGTTTTGGCACATCGCTTGCGGAAGTAAACCGTCTTGCAGGAGATATGGTGTCCCTCCAGGTATTTGCCGGAGGCCGCGGTATTTCGACCGGTGACACTATTGAATTCCTGGGGCATCCTATGGAAGTTTCCTTTTCGGACAACCTTCTTGGCAGGGTCTTTACCGGATCGGGTTCTCCCCGCGATAACGGGCCGGAACTGGCAGAAAACCTTATTCCCATTGGCGGCCCTTCGGTAAATCCAAGCCAGCGCATCATTCCGCAGCGTATGATACGAACCGGTATTCCCATGATCGACCTGTTTAACACCCTGGTTGTTTCGCAAAAACTTCCGATTTTTTCCATTTCGGGCGAGCCGTACAACGAACTGTTGGCGCGTATCGCTATGCAGGCAGAAGTTGATGTAATAATCCTGGGCGGAATGGGATTGAAATTCGACGATTACCTTTACTTTAAAGATACCCTGGAACAGGGCGGCTCTCTTTCCAAAACTGTTATGTTTGTTCATACTGCCGCTGACCCCACGGTTGAATGTCTTATGATCCCCGACATTTCCCTGGCTGTAGCCGAACAGTTTGCCCTGCAGAACAAGGACGTACTGGTACTCCTTACCGACATGACAAGTTTTTCAGACGCAATGAAAGAAATCGCCATCTCCCAGGAACAGGTGCCCAGTAACCGCGGCTATCCCGGAGACCTCTACTCACAGCTTGCTTCACGTTACGAAAAGGCTGTTGACTTTGAAACCGCAGGTTCCATTACCGTACTTGGGGTTACTACCATGCCCGGCGATGACGTTACCCACCCGGTTCCCGACAATACCGGATATATAACCGAGGGTCAGTACTACCTGCGCGGCGGACGCATCGAACCGTTTGGTTCTCTTTCCCGGCTTAAACAGCAGGTAAACGGCAAAACGCGCAAGGATCACCGTGCGCTTATGGACGGCATGATCAAACTTTATTCGGCCTACAAGGATACCATGGAAAAGAAGTCTATGGGCTTTACCATGAGCGCCTGGGACGGAAAGCTGCTTAACTACGGTGAACGTTTTGAAAAGGAAATGATGGATCTGTCGGTAAACATTCCGCTGGAAAAGGCGCTGGATTTGGGCTGGGAAATAATGGCAAGCTGCTTCAGGAGCGAAGAAACAGGACTCCGTTCGGAGCTTATCAACGAATTCTGGCCTCAAAAATAGGATTTATGCAAAAGGAAAGTAGAAACAGGTTATGGCAAAGTTAAAGCTCACCAAAAATGAGCAGAAAAAACAAAAAGACAGCCTCAAGATGTTTCAACGCTATCTTCCTACATTAATGCTGAAAAAGCAGCAGCTTCAGGCGGAAATCCGCACTGTGGATATTCGGGTAACCGAACTGCGGAATATAAAAGAACGAACCGATGAAAGTTTTAAAAAGTGGATTGGAATTTTCGGCGAAGAAGGAGTTTTTACACCCGGTATTCTTCGGATCACCAAATTAAAAGCCGGAGAAGGAAATATCGCCGGGGTATCTATTCCGGTTTTTGAAGGCGCCGAATTCGAAACGGAAGTCTACGACATAATAGAAAAACCCCTTTGGCTTGATATGGCCGTGGACAATATGAAGAAAGCGCTTTCTTTGGATCTGGAAATGCAGTGTCTGGAAGAACAGCAGCGCCGCCTCAGAAAGGAACTCCAAACAACCAGCCAGCGTGTAAATCTTTTTGAAAAGATAAAAATTCCCGAAGCAAAGGCAAACATTAAAAAGATCGGCGTTTATCTTGGTGATCAGCAGACTGCTGCTGTGGTACGGGGTAAAATTTCCAAACGTGGAATGGAGAGGGCTCAATAATGGTTGTACCGATGAAGAAAGTGTCCCTCCTCGTGATGGACAAAAATAAAAAAGCCTCTCTGGAAAAGCTCCGTGAGTTGGGAGTTGTGCATCTGGAAAAGAAAACCGGTTCTTCAAAGGCTCTGACAAAGGTTCTGGACCGGTATACCCAGATTGAGATTGCATCGGGAATACTTACCGCCTATATCCCTAAAAAACCCAAAAAGGGCAGCAAAAAAGAAGAAGCCCCGAAATTCGAAGGTGATCTTGCAGGCCGTGTAGTGGCCCTTTCGGAACGCCGCAAGAAACTTCTGGACTATATGTTTAATCACCAGAGGGAAATGAAACATGTCGAAAAATGGGGAGAGTTTGAACCAGCAAACTTTGCCTATCTTGCCGAATACGGGGTAAACGCATATCTCTACGACATTCCCCTTTCTTCATACGAAACAAACGCCAAAGATGTACCCGTTATTGTTCTTGCCAAAAACGAAAAAAACAAATCAATTCGTCTTATAGCCTTTGATGCTATTCCCAATGAAACTCCTTACCGGCTGACTGAACGGCCTCTTTCTGTTGTAAAAGAAAGGAATTTATACCGAAGAACCGAAATGAATAAAATTGAGGCGGAACTGACATCCCTTTCGCCTTTAATAAGCCAGTTGGAAGCAGAAAGAAAATCCTTGCTTGCCGATATTGAATTTGAAACCGCACGGGCCGGAATGGAACTTATCGACAAAGATATGAAGGACGGCGATGCGGCGGATCTGGCGGTTTCCTGGATTTCCGGCTATATACCGGCTCCAGATATGGGAACGTTAAAAAGAGCGGCCAGTGAAAACGGCTGGGCTTTTTGTGCGGACGATCCAGCGGAAGACGATTTGGAAGTTCCCACAAAACTCAAGAACAACAAACTTACCGAGATGATTTATCCTCTGACGGGTTTTCTTGAAATGTCTCCGGGGTACCGGGAAACGGATATTTCCGGCTGGTTCCTCCTTTTCTTTACCCTGTTCTTCGGCATGATCTTTGGAGACGCCGCTTACGGTACAATTCTTTTCCTGGTTTCGCTTATCTGTATAGCCAAAACTGCAAAGAAAGGCGTGCCTCTGATTTTTAGATTCCTCTTTTTAATGAGTATTTCCAATCTTGCCTGGGGGGTTCTGACCTGTTCGTGGTTTGGCTTTGATGTTGCCCATTTACCTCAGATTCTTCAAAATATCAGCCTTCCCCTTATTGTTAATGTGTCTGATGCGCCGGGATGGCTTGCTTCCTACAATGCGAATAATTTCTGGATTCAATCGGGACTGGTTGGCGCCCAAGCAACCGTTGAGGTTATGACTCACTCAATTACCACCAACCTGATGTTGTTCTGTTTTTCTGTCGCTCTGGTTCAGCTTGGCATAGCTCATCTTAAGGGAATAATCAGTAATATCAAATCTCCCAAAGTCCTGGCGGAAATCGGACAATTGGGGATGCTCCTTGGAATGTACTTTGTGGTGATTTCTCTTGTCGTGTTCAATACCGGATTCGGCGGGGTAAAGCCCTGGCAGTTGTATTCACTGATTGGCGGTTTTGCACTGGTCTTTATATTCGGGAATTATGAAGGCAGCATTCTTAAATCTATTATAACCAGCTGCGCAAATATCATTACCAATGTGCTGGGTGTAACCAATGTGTTCTCTGATATTATGTCTTACATCAGGCTTTGGGCGGTTGGTTTGGCCGGAGCTTCTATCGCCAATACGGTGGGTAATTTTGCCAGTCCTTTGCTGAGCCACTTTATCTTCTTTGTCTTTGGAGCGGCGCTTTTTGTGTTCGGTCATGGTTTTAACATGGTGCTTAATGTGCTGTCGGTTCTGGTTCATGGGGTACGGCTTAATACGCTGGAGTTTTCTTCGCATATTGGCTTAACCTGGTCAGGTTTTGCATACAAACCGTTTGCTAAACGGTAAAATATACTGAGGATTTAACGGAATAGGAGTTTTTTATGGGTTCAAATGTTTTAGGATTGATAGGCGCTGGTCTTGTAATGGGAATTGCTGCTCTTGGTTCTGCAATAGGTATTGGTATCGCCGGATCTGCTACAATCGGCGCATGGAAGCGCTGTTATAAGGCCAATAAACCTGCGCCCATGACCCTGCTTACCTTTGCGGGCGCCCCTCTGACCCAGACTTTTTACGGATTTATTCTGATGCAGCAGATGTTAAACTCTGTGTCTGCGAGCAACGCAGGGCAGCTTCTTGGCATGGGAATTGGTTCGGGTCTGGCTATGGCTTTTTCCGCTATTGCACAGGGCCAGGCGGGAGCCGCCGGCGCCGATGCATTGAGTGAAACAGGCAAGGGTTTTGCAAACTATATAGCCGTAGTTGGTATCTGCGAAACGGTAGCTCTTTTTGCCATGGTTCTCTCCATGACAACGCTTGGCTAAATAAAACGGCAGCTAAGGCTGCTGTTGATATGAGTTCACGGATACTCCAGGTAGGCGGCTTTGACCATGTTAAAGCCGTTGTTATAGGAGGCGGTCATCCCGTGGTTGTTCAGACCATGTGGAAAGACCGCCTTTCTTTTGATGCTGTCCGGGGCGAACCGGGAAAGGCACTTGTTCACCGAATAGAAACCCTGGAAGCAATGGGCTGTGGACTGCTCCGTTTTGCCGTGCCTTCTATGGAAGACGCTGAGGTTTTGGGTGAATTGGCATCCCGGGTTTTATTACCATTGTGCGCGGATATTCACTTTGATTATAAAATTGCCCTAAGGTGTCTGGATTTTCCCATTGCCAAGATACGGATTAACCCCGGAAATATTGGCGGCAGAGAAAAAGTCCGTCAGGTACTGGAGAAAGCCTCCGAAAAAGGAATCCCTATCCGCATAGGTGTCAACGCGGGAAGCCTGCCTGTTGAATTGCGAAAATCCGCTGGAATATTCTCACGCAAAGGCGCAAAGGACGCAGAGGAATATAAAGGTATATCAGCAGCCGAATTGATGGTCGAGGCGGCCATGAGGGAGCTGGCAGTGTTTGACGAATTCGGCTTTAAACATTTCCTGGTCTCGATGAAAGCATCCTCTGTTGCCGGTACGATACAGGCAAACAGGCTTTTCCGCAGCCGCAGTAATGTCCCATTGCATATCGGCGTAACCGAAGCAGGCCCTTTGGTTTCCGGAACGGTAAAGAACACTGCAGCCCTGCTGCCTCTTCTTGCAGAAGGTATTGGCGATACCATCCGTGTTTCACTTTCCGATACAGTAGAAAATGAAGTAATTGCAGGCCGGGAAATCCTCAATGCCGCCAGGGATATGGCCGTTTTAAACCGGGACACGGCAGAATCAACGCAACATACAACAGTAACTCCTGACCGTCTGGGCAGGGGCGTTACAATTGTTTCCTGTCCACGATGCGGCAGAAATGGTTTTGATACAATTGCCTTTACCGAACGCTGGAAAACCCGCCTTTACAGCATAAATAAAGATTGCGCCATCGCAATAATGGGCTGCGCCGTTAATGGCCCTGAGGAAGCAAAGCATGCTGACCTTGGGATTACCGGGGCGGGTAACAGTATAATTATTTTCAGAAACGGAAAAATAATAAAAACATTGCTGGTTAATAACGATGAAGAAATAGATAAGGCTTTTGGTGAAGAATTACAAAAACTCTGTATTCACGCAGATTAAAGAATACAGCTCTCTGCGTCCCTGCGTGGGGTAAATAACAGAATCGTATCCGATTAAAACGGCTCCTCTTTAACCTTTTCCAGGAATATGCCGGAGGCATTAAATCCCGTAGTAAACGTTATTACCGCTGATGCTGCTTCGAATACCAGTTCCGGTGTTTTTTGTCCTGTTCCCATGTTCATGGCTACGATTGTAAGTGAGCCGTTTGGGGAAGGTAAATTCAGCTCTTGTCCGTTTTCTATGGTTGCAACGGGTTTTCCGTTAAGCAGGATGGCGATAGTGACGGCCGCTCCTGTGGCGGATTTTTGGCGGTTCATCATAATAATCGATTCATATTTTACTACAGTTGATTCGTATATTTCTGTTGCAACTTTTACAGGGCCGTCGTTTTCTATAAACTTTACAAGATTTGGCGGCGTAACTTTGCCCGGGAAGTTATTGTCA
>WRIX01000116.1 GCA_009782495.1 Treponema sp. | reverse complement strand
CCGATGATAATGGCCGTGTTATTCTGGCTCACAATAGAAAATTTAAGAATAACGTATACAGTCTTATTGCAGGCTTTAACGAAGCAGGGGAAAGCCTGGAAGCAACAATACACCGGGAAATAAAAGAAGAACTGAGTATTGATGTTAAGGATATCCGCTATGTAAAAAGCCAAAGTTGGCCTTTTCCCAATGCCGTTATGATCGGTTTTACCGCCCGTTATGCCGGCGGAGAAATCAAACCGGATGGGACGGAAATTGTTGACGCACGGTGGTTTACCCGTGAAACGATCATGCAAAGTATAGAAGGCGCTTTTAGCGGCGACAACCCGGCGGAAGACAATAGCTTTGTACCGGAATTGCCCGGTCCCGGATCGATATCGCGGTATTTAATAGACAAGTGGATTAAGGGGAAAGTTCCAAGCAGTGGGTGATAGTATTTTCTTTACCACGAAGAGACTTTCATGCAAAGAAAAAACAGATACCCTGTACAAACCCCCGTAAAAGGCAAATTTTGCTAGTGTTAATTTTGCCTTTATTAGAGAAAAATCTTGCCTTTTGCAGTGTTTTTTGCTATTTTTAAACAGGAAAACACCCGTTTTGGGATAAAAATCATATAAAAGGATGAATTCATGCCTGAACAAAGCATGGTACCTATCGACCAAATGTTACCCAATAAACTGCCCTTGGTAGCACTCATGGGCAGGCCTATTTTTCCGGGAATATTTACCCCGATCATGATAGGTAATCCGCCGGATGTCAAAGTAATAGATGATGCTGTTTCCGGGAATGCTCTGATTGGCCTTGTAATGCTTAAAAACGAAACGGAAAATCCTTCTATTACCGACCTTTACCAGGTAGGGACCGTTGCCAAGATTGTAAAAAAAATCAACCTTCCCGATGGGGGAGTTAACATTTTTATTTCTACGCTTAAGCGATTCAGGGTAAAAAAGACCCTTCATGTACAGGCCCCCATAGCGGCTGCGGTAGAGTATATAGAAGATGAAGAAGATAACACTTCCGAGGTTAAAGCGCTGACAAGGGCGCTGATCTCCGAAATGAAGCAGATTTCCGAAAACAATCCCCTGTTTTCCGAAGAAATGCGGCTCAACATGATAAACATCGATCATCCGGGCAAGATCGCCGACTTTATAACCAGCATTCTTAACATCGACAAAGCCGAGCAGCAAAAGATCCTGGAAACGATAAATGTACGCAAACGGATGGAACAGGTATTGGTGTTTATCAAAAAAGAACAGGAACTTCTGCGTATACAAAAACGAATCCAAAAAGAGATAAATGAAAAGATAGAAAAATCCCAGCGGGATTATTTCCTAAAAGAAGAACTAAAAGCGATCAAGTCTGAATTGGGAATGGCTACAGATGCAAAAAGTTCCGAATACCAGCGTTTTAAAGATAAAATCGATGCTTTTAAGTTTGAAGGAGAAATCAAGGAAACCGTGGAGCAGGAACTGGAAAAATTCAGCCTTATGGAACCAAATTCAGGGGAGTTTACCGTAACCCGGAATTATCTGGATGTAATAGTAAATCTTCCCTGGAACGATCCTCCGCCTGAAGTTTTTGACCTGGCAAATGCCAGAATTATTCTTGAAGAGGATCACTACGGCTTAAAAGATGTAAAGAACCGCATTGCAGAATACCTTGCAGTCCGGAAACTTAAGCAGCATAAGCAGCCTGGCAGTCAAAATCAACAGCAGTCAAAAAACCACAAAGGCCACACTTTTGGAAGGAGTTTTGACCGGTTCCCCGTTGGCTCCATTGTTTGTCTGGCCGGGCCGCCTGGAGTCGGAAAGACCAGCGTTGGCCGTTCCATTGCCCGTGCTTTGGGGAAAGAATTTTTTCGTTTTTCTGTCGGCGGCATGAGGGACGAAGCTGAAATAAAGGGTCACCGGCGGACTTATATAGGCGCAATGCCGGGCAAAATTATCCAGGGACTTAAAATAACCAAAACGCGTGATCCTGTTTTTATGATCGACGAAATTGACAAAATGGGAACCAGTTATCAGGGTGATCCCGCTTCGGCGCTTCTGGAAGTGCTTGATCCCGAACAGAACTATGCTTTCAGGGATCATTACCTTGATTTGCCGTTTGATATTTCCCGGGTTTTCTTTATTGTTACTGCCAATACCCTGGACACCATTCCGGCGCCGCTCCTTGACAGAATGGAGATCATTGAACTTCCCGGTTATATTGATACGGAAAAATTCGAAATCGCACGGCGTTATCTGGTGCCAAAAAGCCTTGAAAAAAACGGGCTAAAAAAAAGTCAGGTAAAGTATACCAAAGACAGCCTGTATCATATTGCCAACGGTTATGCCCGTGAAGCAGGGGTGCGTAATTTTGAAAAAAACCTCGATAAAATTCACCGGAAGCTGGCCATTCAAATTATCGAAAATGAGGAATCCAAATCTAATATTTCTGACAGGTCAGATATTGCCGATCATTCTGCGGAAACTCCCCAACCTCAGCTTTCATTTGCCGTAGACAAGAAGACTGTTGAAAAATATTTGGGAAAACCTATCTTTCCGGAAGATGTTGTCAAAAAAGCCGACAAGCCCGGTATGTCACTTGGTCTTGCCTGGACCAGCATGGGAGGCGATACGCTTATTATTGAAGCGGTGTCTTCGCCCGGCAAGGGAGAATTGATACTTACCGGAAAGATGGGCGAAACAATGAAAGAAAGCGCATCCATCGCCATGACTGTAGCTCGAAAAGCGGGGATCGAAAAATACAGCCTGCCTTCCGAATGGTTTGAAAAAAATCAAATACATCTCCATATTCCCGAAGGTGCAACACCAAAGGATGGGCCGTCTGCGGGTATCACTATGGCCACAGCCCTGCTTTCTCTGCTCAGGGAAAAAGCTGTTACCGATCGTCTTGCCATGACAGGTGAACTGTCACTGACCGGTCAGGTACTGCCCATCGGGGGCTTAAAGGAAAAAACCGTTGCAGCCAGACGGAACCATGTTAAGGACATTATAATACCCAAACAAAATCTTCGTGATTTGGATGATATCCCCGATCATGTTAAGAAGGGGATCAACTTTCATCCGGTTGAACGCTTTGAAGAAGTGCTGACCGTAGCTTTGCCGGACTAAAGCAACGCCGTTATTTTTTCCCGAAGATGTTCTGCCCTTTCTGTAAAGCGGCGGTTATTTTCTTTTGCCAGTTCAATAAAAGAATTATTTTCTATTTTTCCCGCGACATTATCCATTTCGGCTTTGTTTCTGTAGGTAATACTGCGGAAAGGATCATTAAAATCCTTGGCTCTGCTGATATATACCTGTTCTGTAATCCAATTGCTGATTTGCAATGTTTTTTCCAATGCTGTTTTAAATGCCTCCGGTGTTCCAAGCGGATGAGTTGATGATTCTGTATGATCTGCAGTACCTGAAACATAAGCCAGTACAGCCCAGGCATGGCAGGCTCTGTCGTTATCGTAAACATTGGCCATAGTATCGTATTCGGCGTGAATAGCTTCCCAGGTTTTAATTTTGCCTTCACGAATACCGTCCCTTAGTGTATCAAGGCGGAAAGCGGGGACTATTTGCCCTCCTAAATTTACCCATTCTTTTATCCTGGGTTTAACCATATCGTTTTCAGGTACTGTTTTGTTATGTTTTTCCAGATAGTTCAGCATGGTTTTCATTCCGTAGAAAAACAGCATATCCCTGTAGGCTTTTAATGCCTGGCGGGGTTTTAGTATCACTGTCTTGCGGCTATGCCTTTCCAGCCCTGAAACTGAAAGGATATCAGTTTCGTTTGCAGAACTTAATTCGTATTCAGGATCATCCAGGGGGAAACCGTGCGAATTATTGTTTATTATGCTGTTTTCCGGCTCGGTAGAGTATACCTCCGGAGAGTTTTCCGCATTTAGGTTAGCGGCTTCCTTAATACCGGAGGCAGCCATCCATCCTTCCAGCAATTCAATGGCATTGATAATTTCTTCCGCTGTATCGGGAGCAAGGTATTCCGCTTCAATACGCTGTTCTTTGTGAAGCCGCCGGTCACGGTTAACGGTTTTCCAGGAATTCCGTTCCAGCGCATAGAGGTTGTAGATCCAGAAATAGGCGGGCATTACTTCCAGCCTGTCCCTGCGGACGTTGTTGTTTATCAAAGAAAAGGGAAGGGGGATATTAAGCTCGTAAGGATAATTTCCTTTTGCAATAAGACAGAACGAAGCAAAACGGCAGTTGTGTTTCAGGGTTACGGAAAGCCCAGGCCAGAAGCCCCGGCCTGCCCGGATTTCACCGTCGTTGGAGCGGCTGTTATGGTTACTGCCCACATTGGCGCCGGCGGCCATATTACTCATCCCTTCAATCAAAGAAGCAATAAGAAAAGAATTGTTATGATGCTGTTCGTGGACCGGAAAAACCAGATTATTGAGGATTTCACAGCAGGAGACTGTAGAATTATCTCCCAGTACTGAATGAATAAGCCGGGCTCCGTATTTCAGGCTGCAACGGCTGCCAAGAACAAAACGCACTGCCTTGGCGCCGTAAAAAATATGGCAGCCATAGCCCGCAATCCCATTAACCAACTCAACCCCTTCTCCTATTTGGCTGGTTTCATCCTCACAGGAAAGTATCGTAAGGTTTTTAAGCTTGTTTGCCCCTTTTATATATGCCGCCTCTCCAATCATCGTATCCTTGATAATCCTGCAGCTTTTGATAACCGTTCTCTTGCCGATAGTTCCGTAAAATCCCCGCTGGTTTGAAGGTATTCCCGCCTTTGCGCTTTCTACATTTTCTTCTCCGCAATACAGAAAAGACTGAGTTTTCTGGGTGATTTCTTTTAGTTTTTCTGCCAGCGCTGAATCGTCGCGCCATGCAGCCCAGAGATACGCATCGGCAGGCATCATTTTAACAAAAGGAAGGATCGAACGTCCCCCGGCTTCATTCATTACGTCAATCCAGATCCGGACATCTTCCTCTTCGCCTTCTTTAATTATTCCGTTTCCGAACTTTGCATGATTAGTGGTAACCAGTTCATCCACCCGTGAAAGGATGCAGTTTTCCCCAATAATATAATGAGAGATATGGGAACAATCCTGAATGGAGACATCGTCTGCTATATCACAGGAAATAATAGTACTGTTTCGTATACCCGCCGGAACACAAAAATCATGATGCTTAAGGAGCTTGTTTTGAACTTTTCCCAGCCGTACCAGGCCATAGAACGCAGAGTTCCATATCAGGGAGGGATCAAAAGGGTCTGTTACCAGTACATCATTCCAGTTTCCTGAACGGCAGCCGTTTTGCTTTAGCACAGTAATCTCAGCATCATTTAAATTTCGCCGGGTCATTTCTTCAATAACCGTCACAGCTTGAAGATTCCGTATCCAATATTCATCTTTTCCCTTGGGTAGCTTTGTTTCAGGAATAAAGAGGTATCCGTAATTTTGTGCGTTTAATAGTTCTGTAGTCATTGGGTAATTATAGGTTTCTGTTTTGATTAGGTAAAGTTATGGTAATTAATAGGTAAGAACCCTTTAAAATCAAAAAAAAGTGTTATTTTTCTGATTTTTTTCAAAAAAGGCTTGACATTGTTGTAAAAAATTCGATATTTTTAATATCAGATATTAGTTTAGTACAGTTCCACAGGGGAATTGTGTACTTTACAAAGCTTCTGGCAGTGTCCAAACCATTTGGATAACCCAGGTTCTTGACGGTCTCTTTCGGGGCTGTATCAAAAACACTATATAAAAACTATTCTGTTGTGTTTTTCTGTGGACGACTGTCTGATTTTATAGACAACGGCAGGAAAATGGGCAGTTTTTGCGTTTCAAAGAAACGAAAAAACTGTACCGCCAATAAGTTTTATTGGCACCCCTTGACACGGGTATACAGAATGTAGTAATGTCAAAACTCGCCTTTACAGGCGGGTATGCGCCGCAAGGCGTTATTGATCTTTGGAACAAACCTGTACCGAGAGGTACGGGTGATTAGGGAAGGGGAAGAAGCAAGCGTAAACGAATTAAGAGAATGGACAAAGTCCATTCCGAAGGATGCGCAAAGTGCCTAAGGGCGTTTTGCGTACTTGAAATGATATCTGGTCGTTTACCCGGAGACGGGTGAATGGATTAGAGAATATATCATGGAGAGTTTGATCCTGGCTCAGAACGAACGCTGGCGGCGCGTCTTAAGCATGCAAGTCGGACGGTAAGGTGCAGCAATGCACACGAGAGTGGCGGACTGGTGAGTAACGCGTGGGTGACCTACCCTGTGGACGGGGATAGCCGTTAGAAATAGCGGGTAATACCGGATGTGCTTATCTGGCTCTGGCCGGGTAAGGAAAGGAGCTTTGGCTCCGCCAGAGGATGGGCCCGCGTCCCATTAGCTGGTTGGTAAGGTAAAGGCTTACCAAGGCGATGATGGGTAGCCGGCCTGAGAGGGTGAACGGCCACATTGGGACTGAGATACGGCCCAAACTCCTACGGGAGGCAGCAGCTAAGAATATTCCGCAATGGACGAAAGTCTGACGGAGCGACGCC
>WRIX01000115.1 GCA_009782495.1 Treponema sp. | reverse complement strand
CCGCTTCCGGCGCGGTGGTTAAAACCGCCTTCTGCGGCCCTTGTTTCGGCGCCGGGGATGTGCCTGCCAACAAAAGCCTTTCCATACGGCACACAACAAGGAACTTTCCCAACAGGGAAGGCTCCCGGCCAAAGGACGGACAGATTGCTTCAGTTGCCCTGATGGATGCCCGCAGCATTGCCGTCACAGCCGGAAACGGCGGCGTACTCTGTTCTGCTGAAACCGTGTTCACCGCAGAAAGCAAAAACAACGTTTCAAAAAATCGCTATGCATATCACTTTGACGATTCGCCCTATAAAGCGCGGGTTTACAATGGCGCCGGCAGTCCGAATAACGATACCTCGCTTTGCTACGGCCCGAACATCACCGACTGGCCGTCTATGGAAGCGCTTGGGGAACACCTGCTGCTGAAAATAGTATCGTTTATAACCGATCCGGTAACCACAACCGATGAACTTATCCCGTCGGGAGAAACATCATCCTATCGATCAAACCCCCAGGCGCTGGCTGAGTTTACTCTTTCCCGAAAAGACCCCGATTATGTGGAGAAGGCCAAGGCTGTCAGAGACAAAAAAATCGCCGAAGAACTGGACGCTGTGCGGGATGCCTGCATTAAACTATTGGCTTCTTCAGCAGCCGGTCTTGTTACGGAAGACACCGAAACTGCTCCTGTTCAAATTGGTTCGGCGATTTTTGCGGTAAAGCCGGGAGACGGCAGCGCCCGGGAACAGGCCGCTTCGTGCCAGCGGGTCCTGGGCGGCCTTGCTAACTTTGCCAATGAATATGCCACAAAACGGTACAGGAGTAACCTTATCAACTGGGGCCTTATTCCGTTTATTATAGAAGGAAAACCGCCGTTTAAAAACTCTGATTATATCTTTGTTGCGGGAATTAAAGCCCTGATAATGGGAAATAAAGCCGCGGGCAATGGAAATGCCGGCGAAACAGCAGAAGCGTATATTCTCCGGTATACTTCCGGTACCGTAGAAAGCTGCGGAACATTTATTGTTACAATACCGGACTTGAACCCGGTTGAGCGCAAACTACTACTCGCTGGTTCGCTAATCAACTATAATAGAAACAGAATGGAAAACAATGGCTGAAAACACCAGGCTATCCTTTATGCTGCGAATCCTGCAATGCTTTAAAGAAACCATAAAACCTGCTCTCTCGACAATTCGTTTCCTGCTTTTAATCATGCTGCCTGTTTCATTTGCCGTATTGCTGTTAAAAAGCACCGGACTTTTACATTATGTGTCAAGATTTATGAATCCCCTGATGCAATTTCTGGATCTTCCCGGCGAAGCCGCCCTTGCATATTTAAGTTCAATCTTTATGAACATCTATTCGGCCATTGCCGTTATTAAAACGATTGTTTTAACAGACAAGCAGCTGATTATCCTCAGTACAATGTGCCTGATTGCCCATAACTTTTTTGTCGAATGTCTGGTAATGAAAAAAACCGGCTCCCGCCTCCGGAAAATAGTTGTGCTTCGCATCTTTGTTTCACTTTTGGCAGCATGGATACTCACCAAAATAATGCCGCCCGGTGAGAATTTTCTGAAAATAAATCCCCACGAAGCCGTAGAAGTGCCTGAGCTTGGCTTTAACATTGAGCAATTTGTTGCTGGTCTTGGTCCCTGGTTTGTTGAATCAATTTTTATGGTTCTGCAGATCTTCCTGATTGTTTTTGCTGTAATGCTCCTTCAGCATATCCTGGCCGAATTCGGTTTAACAAAAAAACTGGGAATAATAGCCAGACGGCTTATCGGCTTTTTCGGTCTTTCTCCCAATACGGCCTATGTATGGATCATCGCCAACACCGTCGGCGTTGCCTACGGAGCCGGAGTTATTCTTGAAGAAGTTTCGGCCGGAAATATGTCCCGTTATGAAGCGGATATTTTTAACCACAGTGCGGCGATCAATCACTCCCAGATAGAAGACACCCTGTTGTTTGTCAGCATCGGAGTTCCTTATGTTTGGGCCGCTCTGCCGCGGTTCTTACTGTCAATTATCGTGGTCTGGGTTGAGCGGGCAAGACGCGCCATTGTTCGATCTTCCTTCCGTGTCAAGGTTGTCCAGGATCGTTAGTACGCGCAAAAAAGCCGAACCGGTCTTTTTTAGTTCACGGGAACCCCGTGTTATCTTGCAAAGAGATACGCCCAGGTTTTTTGCAATCTCCCGCTGAGGTTTTCCTTCCCTGAGATCTTTAACCAAAGCCCAGCGGGACGCAATATCTGCCATTTCTGCGGGAGTAAGAAGACAGTTAAAAAAAGATTCCAGTAAGTCACTTTCTTTGGCAACGGCAAGTACCTGGCATAGTTCTTTTATTTGCTCCTGTACTCTGGGGTCTTCTACAGTCATTGGTTTTTATTATACAAAACAATTTAAAATATTTCAGCTTTTTTGGCAAATTGCCCTTACAATCATCACATCACCGAACCCTAAAGGTTTTGCCAGCCTGTCAAAGATCGATTTTAATAAAGGAGGGGCACTTCCGGCCGCCAGTCCTCCCCAGGTTTTTACCTGTTCCACGGTAAAACCGGCTTTTTTTAACAATTTGCAGAGGTTTCTTTTGGAAAAAAGATAAAGATGATCAAAAATTGCCGAACGCCAGCGGCTGCCGAAAATATGTGACTGTAAGCCGGTAATGTTCGGAGTTGTAACAAAAAAACGGCCATTGGGTTTAAGTATCCTTTTTACTTCCGCGGCAAAATCAAAAGGATTGTTAAGATGTTCAATAACATGGGAAGCAAGAACAACATCAAAGGTTTGGCCGGGAAAATGGTTTTCTTCAAGAGGAAGATTACTGACATCCAGACCTTGTTTCCGGCAGTAAGCTGCCTGAGGACCGGAAATCTCCACGCCCCGTACTTTCCAGCCTCTGCTTTTAAGCGCGGAAAGCAAAGCTCCGGTAGCGCATCCAATGTCCAATACTTCCGGCCCTCCGGTGCCCATCACGGCATCATACCCTGCCTTTTTATTCTCAGTTAAAAGCTTATGCTCCAGGGTATAAAAACCTGCATCCTCTAAAGCAAGCTCCTGCAGCCGGAGAAAAGGTTTTTCGTTGGCAATTTCATAATCAAGATAATCGTTCCCGTGGTTTTTATCATAACGGAGGGCGACGGCTTCCGGAGAAGGCTGAGGGTTGATCTGAACAAGGCCGCAGCGGATACAACGGACATAATTAAAAAACACAAGTTCACAATCGTTTCCCGGATTAAAAAGGGGATTTGAACCGGTATACTTAAAATGAGGAGTAAACCTTTCATTTCCGCAAAGGGCACAGGGGACAGGAATGCGTTCTTCTTTCCGCTGCGGAGTAGACCAGGTTTTTACCGGCCTGGTTTTACCGGGTTTTCCGGCGGACTTATTCAATGGTAAGTCTGTACGTTACCGAACGGGCATTGTCAGCCATATCACGGGCTTCAACTACCAGTGTTGCCTGGCCCCGTGTAAGCTGAATCTCTCCCAAACCAAAACCTCTTTCATCAAAAACTTCTGCTGCAGGAACCGTACCATTCCGATATACCATTCGTTTTCCGTCTTTTGAAATTAACGTTTCAAAACTCAAAACACCTGTTTCTGCACCATTAATGGAACAGGTAATTCGATTGGGAGCCAGCGCTTCGCCTCCCTGTCCAAGAGTATCCCAGGCATCAACATAAATTGTATAAAGCCCCTGCGGAAGCCGCTGAGTCGCGGCAGGATTAAATGAAACGCCTGCCATATTACGGAATTCCACCTGACGTATCACCGGCGGAACGGTATCTTCCTCGCCGGAAATGGTACCGGTTATTAAAACCGCAGGATTAACCCATCGCCGTTCTTTCCGATCAAAAAAAGCAAAGAACAGTCCATCCTGTTCAGTCCAGCCTGATTTTCCCGTGGAAGCCAATACAGTACCGGTATCCATAATGGCAGGAACCGGTGTATCCCGCCTCTGATCATAATGGCTGTAAATGCCCACCATATTATCTCCGTGATCCAGCGCCATCCAGGAACCCAGCGGAGAGGGAAATTGTGTGGCAGGATTTTCTGGATCGTATACAAAAATCAGTTCCCCAACATCGGCAGGAAAAATCGATCCCGCCGATGCAATAAAGTTCCCCAAAAGCGGCATTCCTCCGCCATTCATTCCGAAGTTTGCGGAAATGGATCCTTCACGGACAGGCCAGCCAATGCCAAACACAAATAAAGATGCGGAAAGAAGAAACATAAGAGCCGTGATTTTTTTCATTACCTTTTATCCAAAGTAAAAGACGCCAATGTCTGTCCGCCGCCGATAAAAAGTTCTTTTCCCCGGCGGGTTAAAAAAGAAACTTCGGTTTTTAAGGGAACATTAATCAATTCCTTGTCGGGAAGCTTCAGTGCCACAAACCGTTTTTCATCGTTCGAAGCGCCGGAACTGATGTAAAAGAAAAGCCCGCTTGCTCCTTCTTCGTCCAATGTTTCCAGCCGTACCGGAAACCCTTCCGCCTGACCGGGAAGCGGCAGTGTTATGGAAGAGCGGGATTTAACATCATATATTCCAAGACCCGCTTCCTGTTCAAAGACAACACGGGTATCGTTTTCGATAAAAGCCATTTGTACTTCCCTGCGGAACCCCTCACCGGAGAGAAATTCATGATGGGTTATCCGGTAATCGTTGTTTCCGTACCACTCCAGGAAGAGAAAACGCTGTTTGTCTATTCCTGATACAATTGCCAGTTTGGTACCGTCTTTAGATATGCGGCAGCCGAGGATAACCGGAATCCTTGAAACTCCCGGTGCAAAAGAAGGAAAGAGACGATTCCCCTGTCTGTCCAAAAGATCGATCATTCCGTCCAGAGAACCTGTAAGTATATATCCCCCTGCTGCGTCAATGCAGGTTAAAGGGGCTTCAAAATCATATTGCCAAAGCACTTTTCCTTCTCTGTCAATTTCCTGCAGGCTGGTCTGATCCTTGCTGATAAGGAGAATACGCCCGTCCATAAAGACAGGATACGACAGCGGGTTTTCCAGGATAATCCCGGCGCCCGAAAGGGGATCGTTTATTGTCAATACACGGGGAGCAGGATCATATTCAGCCCAGAATTCAGAGGATATAGATACGGTTAGTTCCTGTTCCTTGTTAAGGAAAAGAGTTCCATTGTTGTCCACATATCCAAAACGGCTGCCCAGTTTAAAAGGTATCAGCGTTTTGCTTACAGAAGGTTCTTCGTTTTCCTGATCGCTGCTGAGGGATACCAGCCAGTTATTGGTAAGGATTGTTTCGGGAGGAACAGGCTGAGCGGCCAGGAGTGTATAGGCAATGAAAGCAAAAATTGCCAGAATACTAAAGTAAACTTTCTTTTTATTCGCCACAAAAACACTATACAAGGAGAAAAGCATGAATATCAATATGGATGATCTGTACCAAAAAGCCCGGCAAGCCGCCGATGCGGCTTATGCTCCCTATTCCCATTTTCGGGTAGGCGCTGCGCTGCTGGCCGAAGACGGTACGGTATTTACCGGCTGCAATGTGGAAAACCGCTCCTATGGCCTGACAATTTGCGCCGAACGGGGCGCTGTAATGAAGGCGGTAAGCCAGGGCTGCCGTTCGTTTATTGCCCTGGCCGTTGCAACACCCGACTCCAATTATCCTGTCGGGCCTTGCGGCGCCTGCCGGCAGGTTTTAAGTGAATTTATGGAAAGCGCAGCCCCCGTCCGCTTTGCCGGTTCCGGCTCCGAAACGGTAAATACGACTATTGGGGAATTGTATCCTTACGATTCGCTGCACGAATTGGCCAGTAATATGTAAGACCAATTTAACGAACTGAACGCATCAATCTTCCCACGTCACAAGTGAATGGTAACCTAAGAAACACACTTTTGACCGTTTCTTTCCCATGAAGGGGCGAGGCTGCCCTGGTAAAAACTCTGGGTGAATCTGCTCAATCAGCTTCCTGACTACTTAAAACTACATTTGGATCTTGTAAAGATCTGAAAGAATTGAGTTTTTAAGTAGTCAGGCTTTTTTGTGCTATGTACTTCTATTACTCCGTGATCTGTTTCGCAGGGAACCCCAGGAACTTTTTACCAAGGCAGCCTTGCCCCCTCATAGGGCTTAAACATTCCGTAGCTGTTTCTTAGGTTACATCTCCTCAGACAGCAGTATATTGATGTGTTCAGTCCGGCCAATGGATTTCACGTGGTTTCGCCAGGGCTTGCGCACACCCTTTCCCAAAACATACTACATAAGATGGATGCCAGGCTCAGAGGTAGGTTGAGGTTTTCTTGATGGAAGTAAGTGGCAATCTGCAGCTGATCCGGTACTAACTTAGTACCGAACCCTGTACCAAGCTATTACAGAACCTGGTACAAGGCCAGTACCGGATCGTGTACCAGTCTAGTACCGAACCCTGTACAAGCCTATATTCGATCTCTGATCCAGCCTATATTTGAACCCTGATCCAGGCTGTATTTGATCGCTGATCCGGCCTATATCCGAACCCTGATCCGGCCTATATTTGATCGTTGATCCGGGCTGGATCCGCCATCCCCCT
>WRIX01000114.1 GCA_009782495.1 Treponema sp. | reverse complement strand
TTATTTCCCGGTGTATTGTTGCTTCCAGGCTTTCCCCTGCTTCGTTAAAGCCTGCAATAAGACTGTATACGTTATTCTTAAATTTTCTATTGTGAGCCAGAATAACACGGCCATTATCATCGGAAATAAGAACGATCACAGCAGGGGCGATTCGCGGAAACTCAAGTCTGCCGCAGCGCGGACAAAGCCGTGCCAGTTCATCGGGGGAATCGCCGTTCCTTTCTCCGCAGCTTCCGCAATAAACCGATTCGTTCCGCCATTGGATAATGTGATAACAACGAAGAAGCCACCCTACCCGGTCGTCCTCGGAGTCTCCGGCTATTGCCATAACAGAAATAAGCTGACGTACCAACACGCTGCGCCAGGAAGGCGGCAACGGTACATCGTCCCCAAAAAGGAAACACTGCAACGGCGGATCTTCGGGCGCAGTTGTTAAACCAATGGGGGGAACGGCATAGTAGTCAAGGCTGCCAAAGGCTTTGTCGGCCATTTCCCGTAACACGCCGTCAGGAGCTTCATCATCGTTCATTGATTCGGGAACAACAAGGCAATTTCCCCGGAAAAGAAATACTCTGGATTGTGACATTGTTTTATTGTACAATATGAAATATGAAAGGTGAAATATACCTGGAAACAATTCCGCTGAACAGTATTGTAAAATCCGCCGGAAGGCCGCCGAAAAACGCCGTGCCTTTTGTAGGGTATCCACGAGCTCATCCGTCGGAAAAGGACAAGATACTCCTCGTTTACGACCCGTTGGGGGTCAACCCTTCGCTTATGGAATTTAAAACCGAAGACCTCTTGTTTGTCGAAGACATTCCCCAGGCGGTAACAGAATCAGGCGAAGGCATACCGCTTGTAAAGATATGGGTCCGCAAAGGCGCACGGGGTGTGCTTATGGAACCCTTTGAAGTGGATGATCCGATTCAATTCATCAATAAAAGCAGGGACAAACATGGCCGGCTTTTATTGGACAATCCGCCAAGCCCGGAAGGCGAAGGCCGGCAGGGAAAATCAAATAAATAGCGCTCGTTTTTTTTCTATTGAAGATACCAAAGAAGGGGCCATACGCTGTACCCTCTGTCCCCACCGCTGTCTTCTTGGTTCCAAAACAGAAAAAGCAAACAAGGCGGAAGGCCTTTGCCATGTCCGCACAATAAACGACGGTGTTTTGGAACTGACCCATTACGGTTTTCTGAGCGCCCTGGCCAGAGACCCCATTGAAAAAAAGCCCTTGTACCACTGGCGGCCCGGCTCGTCAATTGTTTCCGTTGGCTTTTTCGGCTGCAACCTCCGCTGCCCGTTTTGCCAAAATTGGCGTATTTCACAAATCAACATTGATAAACCGCTGTCCGGGGGATTTCGTTTACAGCCGGAAGCGTTAATTGCCGAAGTAACTGCCAACACACAAACCAATCCCAAATATAACGAAGATAGCCAAATCGCCTATACCTATTCCGAACCGCTGGTTCACGCCGAATACCTCCTTGACTGCATGGAAGCGGCGCATAACAACGGCATTGCAAATGTGCTGGTTACCAATGGCTGCGTAAACAAAGAAGCAGCCGAAGCGATCCTGTCGCTTACCGATGCGGCCAATATAGACCTGAAGTGTTTTTCCAAAAAAACCTATTCAGCTGTCTTGAGCGGAAATCTAGTAACGGTACTGGACTTTATACAACTGGCTGTGTCGCTGGGAGTTCACGTTGAAATTACCACGCTAGTGGTACCGGGCTTAAATGACGGTGAAGCGGAACTAATGGAAATTGCCGAGTTTATTGCAGAGCTTGTTGCAAAAAACCACAGCGTTTCCATACCCTGGCATTTGTCCGCCTATCACCGTGACTGGAAATGGGATGCGCCGCCAACCAACCCGGCAGCCCTGACTGCCATTGCCAACAAAGCCCGTAACATCCTCGCCCATGTGTACACCGGGAATATTGCGGGTGAGCATAACGATACGATGTGCGGACAATGCGGGGCAACACTGGTAAAACGCCGCGGTTACAGTATTGATACAAGCGGAATTCGTTTGCCAGCAACACAGCAAAAAAAAGCGCCTGCGTTTTATCTATGTGCATCATGCGGCGCTGAATCGCCGTTACGGTACACGTAACATCATTTTTTCATACTTCCCAGTATACCGCGTATTAACGCCTTCCCCGCTTCCCTGCCAACTGTTGTCATTGCACTTGAAAGGGCTTTATTTGCAGGGCTTGTACTCCTTGAAGTGGTCTTTTTTACCGGAGCAGCTTGTTTTTGCGGCGCTGCTGTTTGCTGTTTTTGTGCGCTTGCCTGTTTTTGCCTTTCCTGCAATACCTCATACGCTGATTCGCGGTCAATCGCCTGGCCGTATTTTGAATACAGCGGACTTTTCTTTACCAATTCGTTTATTTGTTGCGGTTCGGCAGGGCCAATAAAACTCTTCGGCGGAAGGATAAAACCCCGCTGCACCATCTGCGGTGCGCCGTTTTCGTCCAGCACGGATACAAGCGCTTCGCCGGTGGAAAGCTCGCCCAATACCTTTTCGCTAGAAAAATCGGGATTGGGTCTGAAAGACGCAGCGGTCGCTTTTACCGCCTTTTGATCCTTTGGCGTATAAGCACGGAGGGCGTGCTGAATCTTGTTGCCAAGCTGCGATAAAACGGCGTCAGGAACGTCAGACGGCGACTGTGTAATAAAGTAAATACCCACGCCTTTGGAGCGGATAAGACGCACTACCTGCTCAACCTTTTGCAGCAGTACTTTCGGCGCATCGTTAAATAATATATGGGCTTCGTCAAAAAAGAACACCATTTTTGGTTTGTCAAGATCGCCAACTTCAGGCATCATCTCGTACAGGGATGAAAGCATCCATAAAAGAAAGGTTGAGTACAGCATCGGGTTCTGAAAGAGCGTGACACAATCCAGAAGATTGATAAAGCCGCGTCCTTTTTCATCACAGCGCAGCCAGTCACGCAGATCGAGCGACGGCTCGCCGAAGAAAATGTCACCTCCGTTTGTCTCCAGTGTCAAAAGATTCCTTTGAATGGCGCCCACGCTTTGCGATGTTATATTGCCATAAGTCGTTGTAAATTCCTTCGCGTTTTCTCCGGTGTACTGCACCATTGACCGCAGATCTTTTAAGTCGAGCAGTAAAAGGCCGTTGTCATCGGCGATTTTGAATATTATCTGTAAGACACCGGTCTGGGTTTCATTGAGCCCCAGGATACGTGCAAGAAGCAAAGGCCCCATCTCGGAAATTGTTGTGCGTACGGGAATCCCGTTTTTACCGTATACGTCAAAAAACTGTACGGGATATTTACCGTATGCAAAATCACGGATATTCATGCTCTCCACACGTTCCTCCACTCGCGGATTGGTTTCGCCCATCCTGCACAGTCCCGAAACGTCGCCTTTAATATCGCCCATAAAAACAGGAACGCCCATATCGCTGAATATCTCTGACAGAACCTTTATTGTTACGGTTTTACCGGTTCCGGTAGCTCCGGCTACAAGGCCGTGCCGGTTTACCATTTTGGATATCATGTAAACAGGCTCTTTTCCTGTTGCTATCCATAGATTTTTATCCGTTGCCGCCGCAGAACCAGACGGCTTTTCTGAAACTTCTATTTTTGCGCCGCAATTATGGCAGAATTTCGGTATGTTCCCGTCGATACAATTAAGAGCAGCGTTACAGGCCGGACAATTAACATCTTTACCCGCCATGGTTTTCCTCCTTGTTATCTGCATTTCTGGTGCAGTTGCCTTTTTTTATAATTTATAGTATAACTGATATTAGCAAGAAAAGAAACTGATATTTTGAGTACCCTTATGCGATATATTATATCTTATGAATCATTTCGTCTCCGTGTGCGCCGACAAGTTCTCTGCGGGGATTTACCGTTAAATCCATTGCTTCAAGTGGAATAGCGCCGAGCAGTATTTCATCTGCTTCGGGCAGCACAAGCGCATCAAGGAGTACACGACGGGTTTTCCACATAACTTCTACAGGGCCTGCCAATGAATAAAAATCTTTTTTCCCATCGGCAAGCGTGCCGGATTTATTTCCTGTTATTTCCAACCCAAGCTTTTCGCGTATTTCTTCGTTTATTACCAGTGTCCACGCACCTGTGTCTACCAGCGCCTTAACAGTCATTTGCCTGACTTCTGTATCCTGTTTATATCCTTCTCCTACTAACATTAAATCCTTGGCATTTTTTAATGTGATTTCAGTTTGTACCAGTGACATACAATTCCTCCGTTATTTACCCTATCAGAAAAATTAAAAAAAAAAGAAAAATAAGCTGTTTATGACATTTGTCATGGCTGGAAAAAACAGTTTTAATCTGTGGTGGTTCTGGCAGGCTGATCTGTTTCAATTCGCAGGTGTTTGCCACGACGAACTCTTTTACCAACGGCTGAATTAGCCGCACTCACTCAGATCGAATGTCTCAGTCCGCTTTCCTTTTTTGGCGTTAGCGCTGGAGTTTTCGCCCCGATAGCTGCAAGTGAACTTGTTCGTATGCAGGTCAATTCCTATAAACTGCATAAAAACCTCCTTAAACAAAAATATTTGACTGTTCGTCTGAACTACGGTATAGTAACCATACGTCTATTCGGGTTGTTGGCCGGCAAGAACCAATCCCAGCAAGCAAATGCTTATAAAATTGCCGCGCAAACGGCTTCTTTCCGGTCGTTATTCGTTCCCAACGTAATGAGTTGTAAAAAAACACAGACCTCTTTAGAAACAGACCAAAATAGCCGATAATCGTGTTGGGGAGTCATACATGACACTTAAAAAACCTTTTTTGTTTATTGTGCTTTCTTTGGCAGGATTATCCACCGCTTTTGCCCAGGGCAGGCCGACATCGCAGGAAGAACTTATAAAAACGGGAGTAAGTTTCTACAGCGAAGGAAAATATTACGAAGCCGCCAGTATTTTACAGCTTGCAAGTTCCTCTCCCGAGGCCCTGTACTGGCTTTCTCTGGCCGAGCTTTCTTCCGGAAACTTTGATAAATCCCTTACACATCTGGAAACACTGGAAAAAACCGATCCCAACGGACGCTGGAGCGCCGAAGTCCCCTATCATCGCGGGCGCTGCCTGTATTATCTTGGCCGCCATGAAGAAGCGCTTGCAAGTTTGCAGGGATTTGCCGCCTCACTTCCAGATTCAGACCCGCGAAAAGCTTCCGCCTGGTATTGGCAGGGCGAGTCCCTTTTGGCGCTAGGAAGGCTGGACAATGCCGCAGACTCTTTTTCTGCGGTAATAGAAAATTTCCCCAACAGCTCTAAATACGAAGCATCGTATTATCGCCTGAACATCATCAATCAAAAAAAGATAGAAGCGGAACTCCTTGCAATACTGAAATGGAGCCACGAAGAATCACTTAAATCTATGGAAGAATACCAGGAACGGGAAAGAAACTATGAACAGGCCATTGCCGCCTATCAAAAAAGAATTGGTGAATTGCTTGCAGCGAGCGGAGAACCCGGTACAGTGATTTCGGTTTCTCCGGAAACTTCAGGAAATCAACAGCAGAGAATTACCGACTCAGAGACTGATTTTACAGAAGGAAGTACAGCCGTGCCAATATTCAACGGCGGAGATGTTACCGAACTCAGGCACCTGAATGACGAAGAACGTGCAATAAAACTCCAGGAACTCAGGGCTGCAGCTCTTGAACTGAGTGATATCCTTAAAAGAAAGCTTAATGAGGTGGAATGATGAAAAAAATCCTTCTTTTACTTCTTGCTGTTTTTATTGTTCATTCCGCCTTTGCTGCGGAATTTATAGACGGCCGTATAAAGCTCGTACTTAATGCAAAAAACGGAAGGTTTTCCCTGTACTATATGACAGACATAGCACAGGAAGTATTTGAACCTTTATTTGCAGCAGAAGATCCACGGACAAGTTTTCTTTCCGTGATTGTAAATAACAGAACCTATAAGATGGGAGAAACATCCGTATTTAAAACAACCATTGGCGGTACATCTTCCAGCCCATCGCTGATTTTTGATTCATCTCTGGTTGTGGTAACCCAAAACTTTACTTTTATCAAAACAGATTCTTCTTCCATGACCAACGGCGTATTAATTACAATCACCATTACCAACAAAAGCGGACAAACCGTTAATGCGGGATTACGGCTCCTTATTGATACGGATATTGGAGAGAAAAATTCAGCGCATTTTTCTACCAATTTAAGGGACATAAACAGCGAAACGGTTATAGACAATAAATCTGCAGACCAGTATTGGGCATCAAAAAACAATAAACTTGTTCTTGTGGGCAGCATAGAGAGTCAGAACAGGCCGGATACTATTCATTTTGCAAACTGGAAACGGTTAAATGACGCACCCTGGAAAATAACACCTATGCAGGGAAGGAATTTTAACCTGTTACCGTACTCCATTGATGATTCGGCGGTGTGTTATTATTACGAATCCGCCCCTATCCCCAAAGGTGATTCTCGAACAGCGACAATTTTGCTCTCAAGTGCGCTTCCTGCAGAAGTCAATGCTGTTTTGGCTGATATTAATACGGATAATTACGGAAGATCGTCCATAGAAATTCAGAAACAGGAAGAAGATCTTGCCGCTGCCATCAGAACTGATTTGGCCGCACTTCAGGATTTTATTTCAAGGCTGGATGAAAGCATTGTTTCGGGTGTTAACATCAGTGACGAAGAATTGGCAGCCATAAACCTCTTGATTTCCAGGATTAAATTGAAGTACAGTATTCCTTAAATCCATGTTAAGTGATCCCATACTAAAAAAAGCTCTTGTTTTAACCAGAAGGGGAAAATACGACGATTCCATTAAACTT
>WRIX01000113.1 GCA_009782495.1 Treponema sp. | reverse complement strand
TGACGTTGCTGCATGGGCGGTTGAAATGCTTAAAGCGGCAGGGCAAACGGTATTGCCCAATAAATTATTTAATCCTGTTCGCAAGCGTATTCCCCATATTGCCGCCATGAGCGACGAAGAACGTGCTGCAATGATACAGCAAAATGCCGATTACGGAGTTATCCTCTGCCGCTGCGAAGAAGTGAGCAAGGGGGAAATCATCGACAGTCTCCGCCGGACTGTTCCCTGCGACACAATTGACGGTGTAAAGCGCCGGGTTCGTCCCGGGATGGGCCGTTGTCAGGGCGGCTTCTGCGGCCCTCTTATTTTGCAGATCATTGCCGAAGAAAAGGGAATCCCCCTTGAGACGATCAGTAAAAACGGCGGGGAAAGCAAGATCTTGTGCGGCCCGACAAAGGGGTATGCATGACAGAAGTCGACGTGGCTGTCATTGGCGGCGGTCCTGCCGGGCTTGCTGCTGCAATTGCGGCTGAACAGGCCGGAGCAAAGACGGTGCTTATTGAACGGGAACCCCGTCTTGGCGGCATACTAAAACAGTGTATCCACGACGGTTTCGGTCTTATACGTTTTGGCGAAAAGCTCAGCGGCCCTGAATACTCCTACCGTTATATAGAAGAAATAAAAAAAACTGCCGTGCAGGTATACCTTCAAAGTTTTGTCTTGCGGATAAATAGCTGTCCCAATGGCTTTGAACTGGTACTGAGTAAAAGCGGCGGAATAGATCGCCTTATTGCAAAGGCGCTGATTCTTTCCACCGGTTGCCGGGAACGAACCGCACGGCAGGCTGGTATCTACGGTACAAGGCCAGCCGGAGTTCTGACTGCCGGAACGGCCCAGTATTACACCAACATTCTTGGACAGTTACCCTGCCGCCGCTGCGTGATTCTCGGTTCCGGAGACATCGGCCTTATCATGGCACGGCGGCTTACTCTGGAAAGGGCGGATGTGCTGGGGGTTTACGAGGCCAAGCCAACCCCTTCGGGTCTTTCCCGAAATATCGCCCAGTGCCTTGACGATTTTGACATACCCCTGTATACCAGCCGCACGGTTAGCCGGGTATTTGGCCATGATAGGCTTGAGGCGGTAGAGATCGCCGCCGCTGACGAAGCAATGCAGCCCATCCCCGGTACCGAAGAACGGATCGAATGTGACGGCCTAATCCTTTCTGTGGGGCTTATCCCGGAAAACGAACTGGCCGAAACATTGGGAGTTCCCGTTCATCCGGCGACCAAAGGCCCGGTCTGCGATCAGCATTGCATGACGGAGATTCCCGGTGTATTCAGCTGCGGCAACGCCCTGCTGGTAAACGACCTTGTGGATTATGTTTCCGAAAGCGGAGAAGAAGCAGGGAAAAGTGCGGCGCGTTTTGCATTAGATTCGAATTTTATCACGCAACGAAACATAGCGTTCCTTGAAACGGACGATAACTTCCTCTGCACAAGCCCTCAACTGCTTGATCTGGATCGCCTGCAAACGGAAACCACAGTGTTCTTCCGTTCAAGGGAGGAGCAGGGAAAAACGACGATCAGATTTATACTTAACGGGAAGGATATTTTTACCAAACGGTACAACCAGCTAAGGCCGCCTGAAATGGAACGGATATCATTGCGTCTGTCCGGCGCAGAACTCAAAAACGGCGGCAGGATCAACGCAGTTATGGAGAATTCATTTCCGGAGGAAACCTTCCCGAAGGAAAAGCGATGAAATCAATACTCTGCATTGTATGTCCCAATGGCTGCCGCCTCAGTGTTGAAAAAAATACGGAAGGTCTTGTTGTTGCCGGTAACCAGTGCAAACGGGGTGTCGATTTTGCCGTGGCGGAAATTACCAACCCCACCCGTACACTGACGACCACCGTCCGCACTTCCTTTCCCGGCGTTCCTGTACTGCCGGTGCGAACCGCCGGAGAAATCCCCAAAGGCAAAATTCGTGATCTGATGAATCATATTAATGGTATAATCATTAACCGGCCCGTGGGTATCGGGGAAACCGTAGCTGAAAATATACTTGGGTTAGGCGTCAATGTTATTGCAACAAGCAATATATTAAGGGAGGAAGTATGAGTGAACCGTTGATCCTGACCTTCGATCTGGGGACTCAGAGCATGCGTGCTTTGCTGGTAAATGCCAAAGGCACAATTCTTCAAAAAACCCAGAAAGCATTTGATACGCCGTATTATTCCAGGCAGCCGGGATGGGCGGAGCAGAAACCGGAGTTTTATTGGGAATGTCTCTGCGAAACAAGCCGCACCCTTAAGGAAAAAGCCGGTTCTCTCTGGCAGGACATCATTGCCGTTACCAGTGCGACAATTCGTGACACCTGCCTCTGCCTGGACAAGAATCACAACCCTTTGCGTGACATAATCCTGTGGCTTGATGACCGTAAAGCAGAAAACCTTCCGCCGGTACCTTTGCTAACCGGCATGATTTTCGGCCTTGCAGGGATGAAAGACGGAGTTGCCCTACAGCGCCGAATCAGTCACTGTAACTGGATCGCGATGAACGAACCGGAAATCTGGAACAAGACAGACAAGTATGTGCTCATCTCAACATGGCTTAACTATAAATTCTGCGGGAATCTTGCCGACTCTACGGCAAGCGTTATCGGTCATGTTCCATTCGATTTTAAAAACTGTACATGGCTGAAAGCCGGCGACATGAAACGTGCAATCTGGGAAATGAATGAGGATAAGTTTTTTGATCTTGTGGAACCGGGAACGATTCTGGGTAACATTACCGCAAAGACCTCGGAGGAAACGGGCATTGCTGCCGGACTGCCCTACGTTGTATCGGGAAGCGACAAAGGCTGCGAGACTCTGGGTCTTTCCTGTCTTTCGGAGGATAAAGCTGCTCTTAGTTTCGGAACCACCGCCACGGTGCAGCTTGCTACGCAACGCTACATTGAACCTCAACTCTTTATGCCTGCCTATCCGGCGGTAGTTCCGGGTTACTACAACCCCGAAATCGAAATCTATCGCGGCTATTGGCTTCTTTCGTGGTTTAAACAGGAGTTTGCTGCCAAGGAAGTGGCAGAAGCCGCAAGCAAAGGCATCAGTGCCGAACAATTGCTGAACGAACGGCTTCAGGAAATTCCCCCGGGCTGCGAAGGTCTGGTAATGCAGCCTTATTTTACCCCCGGTGTAAATATGCCGTTTGCCAAAGGGGCGATTATCGGTTTCTCCGATGTGCATACCCGAATCCACATTTACCGCTCCATTATCGAGGGGATCAATTTCGCCCTTATGGAAGGGCTGCGGGGCATGGAAAAACGGGGCAAGATAAAAGTCAGCCGCATCTATGTAGCAGGCGGCGGCAGTCAAAGCGCAGAGATTTGCCGGATTACCGCATCCCAGTTCGGACTTCCGGTATACCGTACTCAGACTCACGAAGTAACCGGCATTGGCGCGGCCATGGCGGCCTTTGTGGCAAAGGGAATTTTTTCATCGTATAACGAAGGTATCGAAGCAATGGTACATGTAAAGGATGAATTCCTTCCCGACCAGAAAGTTCATTCGGTATATGAAGAAATCTACGGTGAAATTTTCGAAAAGATTTTCGACAAACTTTCTCCTTTATACGCAAAGCTGGGAACAGGTAAAATACCTTCAGGGGAAAACTGACATGGCGCACCGGTACAAACAATTTGAGCCCAAGTGGTTTCATGGAAAAATTCCTGCCAATTCGTATCGTTCCATTTTTAAATGGGGCGAACCAAATCAAATTAAAGCGCCCAGAGAATCTCTCTACCAACTGATACGGGATCAGTTTGGGCTGACCGATGAGGCTTTTAAGGACTACAGCGAAGACCTGGGTCTTGATGAGGTAAAGCTTGATCTGCCTGTTAAATTAACAGCAGTACAAATAGCACGCTTCGCAGAGATTGTTGGTAAGGATTATGTTCGTACCGATGATTACGCCAGATTGTCGGTGGCTTACGGCAAAACCATGTACGACATTATGCGCCTGCGGCACAAGATAGCGGAAAATGTTCCCGATGCGGTACTCTATCCTGATGCCAAAGAACAGATCGAACAAATTGTGGCATACTGTGCGGCGGAAAAAATCCCCGTTTATGTGTACGGCGGCGGTTCTTCTGTTACCCGTGGTGTTGAATGTGTAAAAGGGGGAATATCTCTGGACATGCGGCTGCGCTTTAACAAAGTAGTGAACTTTAACGAGATCGATCAAACAATTACCGTGGAAGCAGGAATGAGCGGCCCCAAGCTGGAAGAAACCCTGAACAAGGCAGAAACCAATTTCGGCGCCAAACGGGCATACACTTGCGGCCACTTTCCCCAAAGCTTTGAATATTCATCGGTAGGCGGCTGGGTGGTAACTCACAGCGCCGGACAGAATTCAACGTACTACGGCTGTATTCAGGATATCGTGTTGGGCCAGGACTATGCCACACCGGTAGGCAGCATCTCGACGGATCGCTATCCCCGCAAGGCAACCGGTCCCGACCTCGATCACATCATGATGGGGAGCGAAGGGACTTTCGGGATACTCACCCATGTAACACTTAAGGTCTTCCGCCATATGCCCCGCACCATTAAGCGATTTTCGTATATGTTCAGGGACTGGGAAACCGGACAGGCGGCGGCTCGCGAAATTATGCAAAGTGAGGCAGGTTATCCTTCGGTGTTCCGTCTTTCCGATCCTGAGGAAACCGGCATCATGCTGCACATGTACGGGGTTATGGACAGTCCGCTCAAACATATTTTTTCCGGCAAGGGCTTTCGGGTTGGCAAGATGTGTTTATACCTTGGTTTTACCAACGGCGAGGCGGGCTTTTCCCGGAACTGCGCGAAAAACGTCCGCCGGGTGGCCCGCAAGTACGGCGGTATCTGGCTTTCCGGCATTGTTACCCGTAGCTGGGAAAAGGGCCGCTTCAACGACCCGTATCTGCGTGATACCATGCAGGATTTTGGCATTGTAATGGACACCATGGAATGCAGCGTCAACTGGAGTAACATGAGCAAGGTTCACCGTGAAGTGCGCGCTTATGTAAAGAACCGCCCCAATACTGTTTGCATGACCCACATGAGCCATGTCTACCCGCAGGGTGCGAACCTGTATTGGATATTTATTGCACACATGCACGACCCGGAAGAATTCCGGCGCTTCCATGCAGGCATTCTGAACGCTATCCAGAAATCCGGGGCATCTATGAGCCATCATCACGGCATCGGAAAGATGTTTGGCCCCTGGCTGGAAGGCAGCATCGGACGTAACGAATACGCTGTCTACCGCGCCCTTAAACAACATTTTGATCCGGACAATATTATGAACCCCGGCGGAACTTTGGGATTTGATACTGACGAAAAGAAAAAACGTTTTTTAAAAGACCATTCTTAAGCTGGCGTGTAATTTCGTTTTCGGCTAATTATTTTTTCTTTGCCCATATTATTGTTTCAAATCCCCAATATGCCCATGTGCCTAGCTTTGTTTCCTTGTCTTTTTTTGATTTCCATTCAAGAAAAAAACCAATCATACATAACGGGACAGGCTTATATGATCTGCTGGAAAAAATAATTTCCATATTGTTTTCTTTTAGTGTGTTAATCGTTTCGAAAAAATCAGGCGGCAAATATTTATGTGTAGGATCATCATAATAATTCAGACAACCGTTACGGTAACCGGGGAAATTTACACTGGCTTCTGTTGGGAACGATAAGTACAAATAACCTCCGGATTTTAACACTTTTATCATTGCATTTAAAGCCTTTTCTCTATTGTTGCAATGTTCCAGATTATGCGATGAAATTACCGTATCAAATAATTCCGGTAAATTTTCTATTGTTTCGGCAAAGTTTTCAGGTTTAGCTGTGATATAGCTATCCGCAAGATTCGGTTTATTTTGGTTGTAGTCACCAATATCAATGCCGGTATAATGTATTTTCGGGCATTTTGTTTTTATTTTATACGGTGAATTATTGCCGCAGCCTACATCCAATAAATTTCCCCTGCGGTTAATCTTTTTTAAGAATTTTGATTTGCCATATTTCGGTCCTGCGATTTCCAAAATAATTTTTTTAATAATATTCACTGCAACAGAGTCTGTATTATTAGTCATAACAATTAACTCAATATATAAGAATTTTATATAAGTCTCAATACTGGAAATAACACAAAAATCGTGTTATACTATTACTATGTTTAACAGCATCCGGGGGATTATTACCGGAAAGAATATTGACACACTTTGTATAGAAACAGGAGGAGTGGAATGGGATATTACGGTTCCTTCCACGGATCTTTCGGCCCTGCCTGCGGTGGGCGAAACCGGCCGGGTTTTTACCTGGCTTTTTCATAAAGAAACCGAAATGCGTCTTTATGGTTTTTCCGACAACAAACGGCGCACTACATTTTTGGAACTCCTTAAGGTCGAAGGAATCGGCCCTAAAGGGGCGATTAAAATTATGGGCGGTATTGGGCAGGAGGAACTGGAAACAGCTTTGGAAAATGAAGATCTGGGCCGGTTGGAAGCGGTACCGGGACTGGGGAAAAAGACCGCTCAAAAAATGCTTCTGGCTCTGAAAGGAAAATTGACTTTTTCAAAAGAGGCGGAAAGAGCCGGGCCCTATGCAGAACTGGCGGAAGCCCTGGCAACAATGGGCTACGATAAACGCCAGGCAGTCGAGGCGCTTAAAACGGCGGAAACAGAATTGTCAGATAACAAAAACGGGGCGGAGAGAGAGCAGGAACTCTTTAAAAGAGCAATAATTTTACTGGCCGGCAATTGAGTAAAATAATTAACATGGCAGGAAAAGAATTCAAAAATCAAGGCATTGCTCATCCTGAATCTATTCCCGGCGAAGACGCTCAGGATCTTTCTCTGCGTCCCCAGTGCTTAAACGAATTTCTGGGTCAGGCAGCCATGAAGGAAAACCTGGCGGTATTTATTAAAGCT
>WRIX01000112.1:3202-6938 GCA_009782495.1 Treponema sp. | reverse complement strand
ATCAGTACCGGTATTTACGGTTACCCCAAAGACAAGGCCGCTGCCGTAGCAGTTGCGGCGGTTAGAAAAACAATGCCCGAAACACCGGGCATCAAACAAATCATTTTTGTCTGCTTTGACCGGGAAAATTTATCGCTGTATCAAAAACTGCTTAAGTAAATTACTTCAGGCTTTCAGCTTGCGCCTTGGTTGCTTTTCGCCAGTATTGGCTGCGGCCGAGGGGGCCTACGGTTCCCCGCATTTCCAGAGTGTCCACTTTGAACTTGCCGCCAGCAGCGTGGAATGTAATTTTACACCCATACATTTTACCTTCGTCGGGATCAATGACGTTGCCGTTTTTCCATTGGCCGGGCTTGCCGTCCGGAACAAGACCAAAAATCCAGGTGGTACCGATAACGTTCATCTCCGATACCTTTCCGGCCGCAGGAAATCCCTTGTAAGAATCGTTGCAATTTTCTGCTTTGGTGGATCTGTCTGCACCGACAGCGGAAAGAATTCTTCCGTAGAGCTTGCCGTCCCGAACAAAAATTTCCCAGCCTGCCGTATCTTTGCCGGTTTTTTCATCCACGCTGATCCAAAAACCTTCAGCCGGATCTGCGGCAAAACAAATTCCGCAAATCAAAAAGAAAATCAACACAAACAACATCTTTACAGGTTTACTATTCATAACATTGCTCCTTTAATCGTGTATTTTTGGAATAACCCCCGTTAGAAGGGTTGTTACTTTTTCTGCATTTTCCGCAAAGACCTTCGCTATTGCGTCCCAGTTTACAGGTTCCTCATCAGTCCGCCAGCAATCATAATCGGTACTCATGGCCACTGCCGCATAAGGTATACCAGCCTCGTTTGCCAGAACGGTTTCGGTAGCTATGGACATATTGATAATGTCGGCGCCCCAGGAACGGAACATATGGGATTCGGCCCGGCTCGAAAAACGGGGACCTTCAATCGTAACTACCGTTCCCTTTGGGTGGAAAGAATAATTCCGGCTGCTGCATCCTTCAATCAACAAGTTTCTTATATTCTGATCGTAAGGATCAGCCATAGCACAATGGACAGGTTTATTGGGTTCAAAGGATTCATGGAATGTCATCCTTCGCTGCTTTGTAAAATCAATAAACTGATCTACGATTATTAAATCTCCCCTTTTGATTTCTTCCCTGAGAGAACCGACAGCGGTAGTTGCAAGAATATGAGTACATCCTTCCGCTTTTAGAGCGGAGATATTCGCCCTGAAATTCACCTGGGTGGGCGGTATGGTATGTTCCCGGCCGTGACGGGCAAGCAGAATAACATTAACGCCGCCAATAGTGCCCTTTTTAAGCGGCGATGAAGGCGCTCCAAAAGGAGTGGTAACAGTAATATCCTGCGGGTTTGATATAATATCGGGGTTATCCAATCCACTGCCGCCAATAACAGCTATAATGGCCATGTTTATCCTCTTTCGGTTAATTCTTCCAGTTTTAGCTTAACCGATACCGGTAACGAAAGCGTTTTAAAACGGGATCGTTTACCTGATTGTAAAATAATTTCCTTTTTTGCGCAACCTGAGAATTTTGCCAAAAAATCAATGAGTTCACTGTTTGCTTTACCATTTTCAGGAGCAGCGGCAAGACGTATACGGAGCCTGTTGTTATTAACACCGGCAAATTCTGTCCTGGAAGAGCCCGGAACTGCCTTGATGTCCAATATCAGTCTGTCACCGTTGATACGAAACCATTCAATCAAGGTAATTTCCTTTATACCGGGGAAGCCAATAGAGCGGACCCAGTTCCCATGTAAACGAAAAATCCCTTTCAAAAGGACAAGACTCTGCTGAACCGGTCGGCTGGAGAGCAAGGTTTGCAAGGGCTGCGGCACGAAATGAAAGATCCGGAGCGGTTTTGTTAGCAATAAATTGCAGTTCCGGGTTATCATCGGGAATAAGAATTGCAGGGGCAAGGATGGGTTTTTTCCAAGTTTTTAAAACAGCATCAGGCGGAAAAGCCGGCAAGGGCAGATCCAGCGTTAAGCCGAAAAACAGTACTGTATGTCCAGGTTCACTATTTTCCCATCCGTTGCAGTCAGCCTGCCCTTCCGAAACAATTTTTTTTTCTCCCAAATTTTTTCGGAGTTCTGCAGCTGCAACCTTTAACTCCATGACATCAAGAGGCCGTTTAAGAAGTGCCAGCGGAGCTGCTGCGGGAAAAGAAAAAGCGCCGTCAAAGCCGGCAGCAAAAATATCACGGCGGTATGCTTCCAGAGCCGGAAGACAGTCACGATGAGGAACAAGGACAATAAACAACAGCGGAGAAACTGTATCTTTATCACTATTTCTTTTATAATTTTCGGCGGTTTCCATATTTCCGTGTTAATGATATACTTAAACATCATGAAATATAAGACAAAAAAACTAACCGAACGCTTTGTTTCCCTTCTTTCGGAATGGCCTGAAGTTGAATGTATTTCGTTAAACGAAGCAGCCGATTCGGATACGCTGGATCCTTATTTTGCATTAATTCTGGATGTATACTACAGCGGAAAAATTCCCGGCCCGGAAGAGCGGAAAAAACTATACGGCCCGGATGCGGCAGTTTTTGAAAGTTCCGGCGGCGGTGCCAAGGATCGTTTTCTTGTTGGAGAGACGCCGGTACGCTTTGAATTTAAGAACACCAAAAAAATAGAAGAACTGGCCGCTATAGTTGAATCACGTCAGGATGATTTTTGGCTTTTAAAAGATTCCGGTACTTATGGTTATTACCGTCTTGCCCACGGAGAAATTCTTTTTTCCAGGACCGGCTGGATCGATACAATAAAGGAGAAACTCCTCGGCTTAAACGATGAGTTCTGGAAGCTGATGCGTGATGCCGTTCAATCAAAAATGGAACATTCCTTAAGCGATCTGGGAGCGGCGATGATTAATAACGATGAATTCTATTATTTAATTTCTTCGGCCCTTTTTATAAAAAATGCCTGCCTTGCCATATTCTGCATCAATCATCGTTTTGAACCGTCTCACCGGGCCTACTACAAACAGGTACTGGAACTGCCGGTACTGCCCGATTCGTTTCCCGCCTATCTGGAAACTTTTTTGCGTGAAAACGAAGAACTGACCATGGAACGAAAATATAACATTGCCCAACTTTTGGGCCGGAACATTATTGCGCTGTAAAAATGGCTTTGGTCAGTCAAATTTTACCTGAAAACGGGGACGCTTGTTTTTATTCTCCTCGTAAACCTGAATTCCCGCATTGTACTGACGTTCCGAATCAAGCGTAGAAGGCGGCCCGTGTCCGGGAAGAACAACATAATTCCCCGGCAGGGACAGAATTTTACTCCGCAATTCATCCATTTGTTTTGTTTTTCCGTATGAACTGATTGTAGTTCCCAATAATCCTGCGGTAATTGTATCTCCGGTAAAAAGCGTTTTATTGATCCGGAATACCGCAGAATCCGAAGAATGACCCGGAATGGTTATTACAGAAACAGCAATCGCACCCAGTTTTAGTGTATCCCCATCCCGTATCACCGTGGTTTTGTGTCTTTGAACTACCGGGCTAACCGCAAATATTTTTGTATCATAGATTCGCTTTAATGTACGCAGGCCATGAACATGGTTTACGTGATCGTGGGTAATAAGTATTCCCCTTAGCTGATATTCATTGCTTTCGATGAAATCAAGCAGGGCGATTTCCATACTGCCCGGATCCACAAGCACTGCGTCCCGGGGGGAATCTTCGTCTTCTATGTCGGTACC
>WRIX01000112.1:0-2976 GCA_009782495.1 Treponema sp. | reverse complement strand
TATTATAATTTCCATGCGCTCGATGGCCGCAAGCCGTAGGCTGAAGGCCATCACATTTCTTCCTGGGTTTGTACTGTCTCGGCGGTATTTGATGACTTAAAAGAAACGCCATCCTGACGAGCCCTGATAAAAAATACTTTTTTTACATTACAATCAATAAAATCACTGTCTTTAATGTCGGCATTGATAAAGCGTGAATTGTACAAATTTGAATCGTTAAAGGTTGATTCAACAATTGTTGCGCCGCTGTAATTCAGGTGTATCAGTTCCGAGTTTTCAAAGGTACAGTTTACTATGGTGGAGCCTGCAAAAGAAACGAATTGAATATCCCCGCCGGAAAAATCGCAGTCTTCAAAAGCTGCGCTGTCGAAAAAACACATCCTCATTACGACGCCGGTAAAAAGGCACATGGAAAAAACAGAACCCATAAAGTTACAGCCGTAAAATGTCCTGTTGGAAAAATCGGTACTGATAAAATTAAGGCCCGGTGCATTCAGGTCTTTTATCTCCTGCTGTTCAAGAATAAAAGCGCCTATACGTCTGGCTTCTTCTTCCGCCGAAGCTGCGTGAACGGCACAAAGATGTGAACCTGAAATAGCTGCCCTTCCGCAGGCAGCGGCGCAGGGGCGAAGTGTAAACATACTGTAATGGTAGTCCAGTCTGCCGCTCTGGTCAAGTTGACATCTTGCGTGTATCATATAACAATGTGCTGGTATTGCGGAGAACCTATAACAGATAGCGACCCCATCGGACGGAGTATGCGCTGTTCCTGCGGAAAGGATCTCCGTTCCTGCCGCCACTGTAAATTTTATCTGCCGGGTTCCCGCGGTGATTGTTCCGAACCAAATGCCGAAAAACCGGCGGACAAGGAACGGGGTAATTTTTGCGATTGGTTTTCTCTTGATCCCAAATTCCGCAAACAAGGTCAGGGGCAGATTAAAGAACAGGACAAGGCCGCCACTGCGCGAACGGCGTTTGATGATCTTTTTAAATAACATTCAACATGGATAAAAGACCCATACTTTTTCTGGACTCGGGGATTGGCGGAATTCCCTATTGCCGGGATTTTCGCCGGTGTAATCCCGAAGAAACAATATGTTATTGTGCCGACCGCCGGAATTTTCCCTATGGAACACGGGAACGAACGGAACTGGTCGTTATTCTGACAACAATAATGGAAAAACTAATAAAAAACATAAACCCAAAAATCGCTGTATTGGCCTGCAACACCGCTTCTGTTTCCGCTTTGGCAGAGCTGCGGCAATGTTTTCCGGGTCTTCCTTTTGTGGGAACCGTGCCTGCAATAAAACCGGCAATACTGGCCAGTAAAACCGGAACAGTAGGAGTCCTTGGAACAGCGCGCACAATAGAAGACCCTTATATCCACGGTCTTGTCGCTGACTGCAAGGCCGGCGCCATTTGTAAAATTGCCGGTATCGCAGCTCCCGAGTTGGTTACATTCGTGGAACAACGTTTTTTTCTGGCGAATGAAAATGAAAAAATCAAAATAATAAAAGAATATATCCATCGTTTTCGTGCTGCAGGTGCGGACACAATGGTACTCGGCTGCACTCACTTTTTATTTCTTCTGGAAGAATTCAGAAAGGAAGCAGCTCCCTTTATTACAATTTTTGACTCTATAGAAGGAATTACCAAACGAATCGAATCGTTGTTGGATGATAAAAACGGTATACTTCGGACAGGAAAAAATGCATCACCTCAAAACCAGCTGCTATTAACCGGTACAGAACCGCCGAATGATGTATGGCAGAACATGGCAGAACAACTGGACTGCAGCTTTTCTTTGCTGGATGAATTATGAACGGCGAAGTTGTTTTTAATGCGCTTGTACTGCAGGGTTCCCGGAATATTTTTACTGTGGTTCCTGCCGGAAAAGATACAACCCTGGAATGCCGGATCAAAGGCAAAGTCCTGAAGGGTATGGATGATTATTACAATCCTCTGGCCCCTGGAGACAGGGTTACTGTTGAAATAGATCCTCATCACTCTGATAAAGGGCTTATAATATCAGCAGAAGAACGAAGAAACATGCTGACCCGGTTTAATCAAAAAGGACAAAAATCCCAGATACTCGCCGCCAATATAGACCTTGCGCTTTGTATGACAAGCCCTGCTTCACCACCTTTCCGGCCCCGCTTTCTTGACCGGCTGCTCGTTCAGGCTGAAGCTTCCGGTATTACGCCGGTAATACTGTGCAATAAATGGGATTTGTTCGGCGGAGATCATGAAACAGAAGAACGTTTTTTTGATTACCGGCGTATCGGATATAACGTACTTTATATTTCGGTAAAAACCGGTCTTGGCATGGATGAATTACGCTTACTAATGACAGGAAAAACTTCCGCCCTTATGGGCCAATCGGGGGTCGGAAAAACAAGCCTTGTCAATTTTCTTTCTCCGGGGCTTTCCATGAAAACCGGAAAAGTCAACGAAAAGTTTAATCGTGGGAACCATACTACTTCCATGTCGGTTATGATTAAACTGCCGTTGTCTGAAGAAGGAACTTTCCTTATAGATACACCGGGAATCAGGCGTATGGTTCCCGATGGTGTTAAGACAGAAGATCTGTGTCTTTATATGAAGGAATTTGCAGAATTTTCCGGACGCTGCGCATTTGGCCTTTCCTGTTCTCACCGCAGCGAACCGGGCTGTAAAATTCTCGAAGCAGCCGGAAACGGAATAATTCACAAAGACCGTTACGAAAGCTTTTTACGTATTGGAGATGAACTTGCAGCACTCTAACGACAGACAGGAAAACATACCGGATGGTGTATCGCAATGCGTATCACCTTATACGGCAAAAACGCTTGGCCTTTTGGAATTTGACCGTATAAAAGATACTGTCGCCAATTGCGCCCTCAGCGCCGAAGCCGCCCGGATTATCCGCGAAGAAATTCCGCTTTTCGATCCGGCAAAGGTAAGGATACGAAAAAAACTCGTTTCATCGTTCTGTGA
>WRIX01000111.1 GCA_009782495.1 Treponema sp. | reverse complement strand
GAAGAATAATGGCAAAGGGTAATTGACAAAATTTGTAAATCTGTCATAATTGCAACTATAATCTATGTTATGGGTCTAAAAACCCGGAGGGTATTTATGGATTTAGTTGGAGTCGACGGACGGAAACCTTGGGCGTTTTTGGAAGAATACCGCGGAAAATATTATAATGGTCAGTGGCCTACATTACCGGAAATGTTCAATATCACTTGCCACCGCCACGGGGAAAGGGCATGTTTTACCATTTATGAGCCGGACCGGATCAGTCTGAGCTATAACGAAGCAGCAGTCAAAATAAAAGCAGTAGCCCGCTGGCTCCATAGCAAAGGAATCAGAAAGGGCGACAAAGTAGCCGTAACGGGGAAGAATTCTCCCGAATGGGGAGTTGCTTACCTGGGCGTTCTTTTTTCAGGCGCAACGGTGGTTCCTCTGGATTACCAGCTGAAAAACGAAGATACGGATATGCTTCTTAAAACTTCCAAAGCAAGAATTCTCCTTGTTGATGAAGAAAAACATGAGCGCTATGTTGGCGGTGCTATCCCCCTGGAAGCGGTTGTTTCCCTCAGAAGAGGTATAGGAACTTACATATACGATCTGGATGGGCCGGAGGCAGAAATCGAAATCGCTGTAAGCGAAGACCTGGCAGCAATCCTCTTTACCAGCGGAACCACGGGAATTCCCAAGGGAGTCATGCTGACCCATGAAAATCTCGTTTCCGACTGTTATCTGGCTCAGGGCAACCTGGATATTTATCATACCGATGTTTTTTATGCACTGCTTCCCATTCACCATTCCTACACTATGCTGGCAGTATTAATAGAAGCCCTTTCTGTAGGAGCAGAAGTTGTTTATGGAAAACGGATGGTTACCAAAGCAATCCTGCACGATCTAAAAGAAGCAAAGATCACCATGCTCCTTGCAGTACCGTTGCTTTTTAACAAGGTACTTAATGGCGTTATCAGGGGCCTTAAAGAGAAAGGCCCGGTTGTATACGGTGTTATTTCCTTTTTAATGGGAGTATCGGGGTTTATCAAAAAAGTATTTAAAGTAAATCCCGGTAAAAAGATGTTTGGCTTTGTTCTGGACAAAGCTAGTTTGCGAACTATCCGGAACTGTATTTGCGGCGGCGGCCCGTTGGCTCCCAGTGTCTTCAGAAAATACAACCAGTTAGGCATAGACTTTGTTCAGGGTTACGGCCTTACCGAAACAAGTCCTATCATTAACCTGAATCCGGTCGACCATTACATAGAGACAAGCGTCGGCAAGGTAATCCCCGGTGCAGACATGAAAATTCTTGACCCAGACGAACGGGGTGTTGGTGAAGTCATTGTTAAGGGTTCCATGGTAATGAAGGGTTATTTTGAACTGCCCGACGAAACTGCCGAAGCTTTTACTGCCGACGGTTACCTAAAAACAGGCGATCTGGGGTACCTCGACAGTGAAGGTTACCTTTATCTGACAGGCCGGGCAAAAAATATGATCGTTACCGAAGGGGGAAAGAATGTATACCCCGAAGAAATCGAAAATGAATTCCAGCTCTTTGAAGAAATCGATCAAATACTTGTCCGGGGTTATACCGAAGGAAAGAAAGATATGTCCGAACGTATCGAAGCCTTAATCTACCCCAGTCCTGACTTTAAGTGGACAGAAGAAAATGCCAAACCGGATGAAAAGCTGGTTAAGGAAAGAATGGACAAGATTATTTCCGAGGTAAACCTGCGGCTGCTTCCCTACCAGCGGATCGAAAAGATATCGATCCTCGGAGAACCGATGGAAATGACCACGACCAAAAAGATTAAACGGGATAATGTGTGAGGTAAATCCCAATTTAGCGCTGTGTCAGGCAATTTAATTAATCCGAATAAATTCAGCAAAGGGGTGAGTCTGCACTGCCAAAAACTCTGGGAGAGCCTGCTCAAGCAGCTTCCTGACCACTGAAAATATTCGGATTTTATAAAAATCTTATAGGGCTAAGTTTTTCAGTGGTCAGGCTTTTTATACATAATATTCCTTATACTCCGTGATCTGTTTCGCAGGGAACCCCAGGAACTTTTTGCCAGCGCAGCCTCACCCCTTTCCAGGCAATTGTTCAGTTAATCAAATATCAGGCACAGCGGCAGACTGAGGTTTACATGATGGATGTATGCTGTAATTGACTGCTGAGCATCTGGCATACCATGACCTGGAATAATGCCGGGAAAAAGGTGAAGCAAGCTCAACAGCAGATTGCTACTTACTTCTATCCATAGAAAACCTTAATGTAATGGACTGAACGCATCGGGAAAGAAAATGTTGCCACGCAGGAGGGGGGAAGGTTGTCCGTGAAGGCCATTTGGCGTGCTACACAAAATGCCACACCAAAGTGTGCGGAGTCGGCAGCCACGACCAACCGGCCTGAATGGACGTTCTTCCCCCCACCTGAAAGTAACAATTTTATATCGATGCGTTCAGTTCGATAAATTGGGGATTAATAACTACTTAAATCCCAAGCGGAATCCTATGCCAATACGGAAGCCTTCCACAAAAGGGAGGTCTTCACCGGACCATATCCGCCAGACCGGCATCCAGATACGCAGGTCAAAGCCTAAATCAAGGCCTTCTGTTATGGGAAAATCCATCCCGCCGCCGAGAAAAGGAAGAATAAAACGGCCGCTTCCCCAAAAATAAGAAGCTATTTTTTGCCTGGCCTGGCCTATATTAAGGCCTGTGTGGGGATTTTTGTCGTTGGTATGTGATTCGCTGTCTTCAATTCCGTAGGCAGGAAAAACAATCCGCAGATCAAATGCAAGTCCGCCGTAGACCCGAATGGTAAATTTGTCTCCTTTGGGGTTAAAACTAAAAACCGGCTGGAATCCTAAAACAAAACCCATTACAAAGGCGCTTCGGAATTCGTCGTTGGCGGGGACCACCCGATCCAGTATAACATCATAATCGTAGGTGTTTCCGTACAGATCCAGCGAAACTTCAATATCAAACAGATCCGAGAATGGATAAGCAGCGGCTCCTCCCAGTGAAGGAAGGATGGGCATTGGCGCCGATGAATTGCCGTTGTCTTCCGGAAATAAAAGCAGTGTGCCGCGGACAGACCAGTTGATAGCTTCGAAAAAACCTTTTATCCCCTGGGCTTGCAGGGGCAGTGCGGTAAAAATGAGACCCAATGTTATTGCCGCAATGCGCCTGCAGGAAAATGTCACGCGCTCATTTCCTCAACCAATTTTTCTGTCCGGCTTACAATGTCCGCTGTAAAACCGGCTATATCTTTTATCTCATCTTTTTTTACCCTAAAGCCAATAGCTCCCGGGTGGCCCCCGCCATTTTCAATTTGCAATCCTGCCAGTACCGTTCTTAAATCTATATGAAGGTATTTGGCACTGCGCCGTAAACGGAACTGAACAAAATCCGAAAGTGAAGGATCGTCGTAATAAGCTACAAGGCCCAGTTTGTTGCAGTCTTCCGCAAGTGTATCCGCCGCCGCTTTGGAAACATTGACAAGCAGCTCCGAACCGTAGTCATTAAGGAACTTGACCGATTGTTCTTCGTTTATGCAGACATAGTGAATGGATTTTTCCGTATTCTTTAACTGCATGATCCCTTCGAAGCAATGCTTTTCCCGAACCGAGAAATTCTGGATTACATCGAAAACCGCTTCCATCGAAGAAAGGTTTTTGCTGTCTTTAAGGGTTTTTTCACCCAGAAGTCTGGCAAAAATGTCGGTAAAAATTTTATAGTAAAATTTTTCCCGGCGGGTTTTCAGGTATTTTCCCATTTGGGAATCCCCGACAATACCGGTAATAATTGCCAGCGAAAAGTTTCTGGTAAAAAAATCTATTTTTTTAAACTTTTCTTTTTGCTGCGACAGTTTAAGAAGAAAATATCCTATAAGTTCACAGGTACTGGAAGCTTCACTTAAAAGGCAGTAACCTTCGTCTCCTGCATATCTGGCATCTCCTCCAAGGTGGTGATCTATTTCGATCTTGCAAATACCCTTATCTTCCATAAGGGCTGCAATTTCATCGTTTAGTGCGATCATACCCGGCTTGGGTGTATCAAGAATAACTACCGCAGAATAACCTTTACCCTTTGGCAGCTTTCCATACGCTACATCTATGCCGTTGTACTTACAGATGGCCAAAAGATAACTAAATTGGGCCATAACCGGGCCGGATAAAAATACGGTGATTTCTTTGTTGAATTTTCCCAAAAGAAGGGCAAAAGCCACCAATGAAGCAATGCAATCCGTATCAGGGTCTTTATGACCCAGGAGAAGAAAGGAATCCCGTTCAAGAATTGTATCCCTAATACGATTTACTATACGGTTTTTTTCCGCAATACTTTTTACTTCAGCTTTAATTTGGTCTTCCATTGTAAACCCCTCACTAATATACTACTTTTACCAGTTTATTTCCACCAGCAAAAAACCGGCGGCGCCGACATTCCAGTCTTTTTGTTCTTCCCAGCCTGCAACGAGGTAAATGTCAGGACCATTCCCCAACAGGGCAACTCCCGTATAAACGAAACTTCCGGTGTTTTCCTCTGAATTGCCGGAAGGGATACCGGGATTTGCTGTAGTATGCAGAGCAGGCAGGGTGAAATGACTGTCTTTTATGATTATTCCGTTAGAGCGGCAATAAACACCTCTTCCGTTGGGAAAGAGAATCGCCGCCAATGCTTCTTTACCGGAAATATTCTGACGGTAATAACCGCTTAATTCCAAAGTAAATTCGCCGTTTTCTGTATTTTGATCCGCATCCGAAACTTCTGTAAAACCGGAAAAAAGCCGTTTGGCGGGAAAATCCGGCGAAACAACCGTAACATTGCATGGTTTTCCTGCCAATCGCTCTGCTTCGGCCAGAGCCCAGGCAAGAAGCGGCGGTACCAGTTCGGAAGTTGCTTCCAGCGGAGAAGCAGCTTCCAGGAATTGTTCCACATATATCCCCTGTCCGCTCAAAGACAAATCAATTGTCCTGAAATAGTTGTTTTCCTGCCCTGAGAGGCTTTTTTTGATGTACCAGATCTCGTCCTTGCCCAAAAAAACGGAATTGCTTATCCATGCCGCAGATTTATCAGCATTGATTGCAGAAATTGTAATCGGTTTAAGAGATCCTTCCCACAGCACCCATAAAGGAGAAGGCGGAGAAGGGCGTTCTTCCACGGAAAAAAAACGTTCGCTTGTTAAAAAAGCTGTTGGTTTGTTATTATAACGGAAAAACGCCGCCACCTGAAAATCATTCCATATTTCTTCGCCCGGATGATAATAAAGAGCATTTTCTATGCCTTGATTCCGTAATTCCAGTATTCCGCCCCTGTTTATTGCTGCATAAAGAACCTCTTCTTTGCCTGTTTCGTTTGTATAGACGGGTAAGAAATGAGAAATATGCCGGCTATGTGTCCAGGGTATGAACGGACCAAGAGACGCTTCTGCGGGTGAAGGGATTAATAAAGGGCCGTTCGGGTCAAGTTCAAAATAATATGGTTCCGGACCTGAAATTTTTATAATATACAGAGGGGCTTGCCCGGCTGTCTTTTCAGGGGAAAGGTTTTTTAATTGGCATGCCGGTATCAGTAATACCGGAATCAGTATGAACAGGATATTTTTTATAATACCTGAATTGCCCAAAAAAACCGGTTTATAGTACATTTAATTATTTTCATTATCTAGCCTTTAATTGTCAACGCTGTTAAAAAGGAATCCAAAGCAGCATTTGGGATGAAACGCTGATCCTGCCGCCGGAACATATAAAAATTTCCGGACGGGAAGAAAGGGAGAGCAGTTGGCCTTCATTTTCTTTCCAAAACAGAGGCTGACGGAAAGGCGAGGCGGCCAGCCAGGGGCCGTCATGAGGTATGATTACTTCCATGACTGTCCGGGCTTCACGACGTACATAACTTTGCCGAAACCCCGATCTGACTGTTCTTTCCGCAATATCTTTCCAGTTTGCGATCCATGGATCCAGCCTTAACTCGGAATCTGCATTTTCCCGTAATAAAGTACGGAAGCGCTTCCAATCAAAATACATTGGCACTCTGTTTGTTCCTGTATTGAGTTCCTGGGCTTTATCCAGTTCCCGGTAAAAATAAGCTTCTGCCCCGGCCTCCCAGCTCAGGATGATTGCTTCTCCTGTAACATCAAGGGGAAAAATTGCTCCCGCAGGATAAAATAATCCCGCTGCAAGTGATTTTTCCGGCCAATAAGGCCAGGCTAGTATAGCGCTGGGCCATTCCTGAAGCAGCTCGATTTCTGCACTTGTACCTGATACATCCTTTTGGCGGAAATTCCCGGCCGAATCGTAATATTCCAGTCTCCATTGGCATTCACCCAGTAATTCTGTTCGCCCAACCGGTGATATGGGGAATTTTACCCTGTAGGTTTCCGGTATAGGGGCAGGTCCGCAGGAAGCTAACGCTAAAGTAATAACCAATAATAAAATGGGGGTTTTCATACCTTAATGAAGGCAAACAGAAAGAATATGCTTGTATTATTTTGAATTTATTTAAAGGTTTAAAGGTCTTTTGCAGAACCGCTTTGAAGATTTTTTAAATAAAAATCTATGGCTGTCAGACGAACCTGTACACTTTCATCGGTATTTCCGCCCGATTTACGGGTTTTAAGGGCATCTGCAAGGTTGAAGATAAGTTTTTTCCCCAACTCCATTCCTAAATCGTCAGTCTCGCCGTAAAGCTTATCTAATTCTGCTATTTCTTTATACGTTATAGTGTCGAAATCCGAAACAGGAAGGCCTTTTAGCAGGGTACTTAATTTGATTTGAAACTCTTCAATGGTCATTATGTACCTCAATTATCTGTAATCATTGCCTTGAATTTGACCGGGCTTATTTTACCATATCCGAATTAGTATAACAATTGTATTAACCCCCCTTGGGGAGGGTAATAGAAAAAAAGCCTGGCGACTATCTACTCTCCCGCGTCTTAGAGGCGCAGTACCATTGACGTAAGAGGGCTTGACTTCCGAGTTCGGAAAGGGATCGGGTATGGCACCTCCACCATAATCACCAGGCATAATAAACCTTGTTCCAGGGAATCGGGGTAGTTTTTGTGTGGACAATAATATGGTCAAGCCTCACGGTAGATTAGTAGCGATCGGCTGAACATGTTACCATGCGTAGACCTCCGCCCTATCAACCAGGTAGTCTTCCTGGTACCTTTAGGGGGGTTATACCCCCGGGATGGTTAATCTTGAGGTG
>WRIX01000110.1 GCA_009782495.1 Treponema sp. | reverse complement strand
AATACGCCGAAGAATATCGACTATTATTAATAAGATGGATTAATGAAGGAACAGCAGCTTAGCGCATAATATCGTAGCGGATTTTTTGATACACAATTCGTTCTGCAGCTTCTCGAATTCTAGCTTCTGTAAGGGTTTCAGTATCAATCGCTTTCAAGATAGCGTTGTGAGCTTTTATAAGGTACTGCGGCCAGACTATGATCATATCCACCCCCACAGCTAGAGCCTCCACTGCACAGATATCCACCGGAGTTTCTACCGCAGCCATGAAGTAGTCGTCCGCCATAATAATGCCGGTAAAGCCCATATCACGAAGCCGCTTTACCGCAATGGGGGAAAGGCTACAAGGTTTTGAGTCCCATAGAGGAATGATCACATGGGAAAGCATAACAGCCGCCGGGTTTTCCCTGTATATCGTTTCGGCAAAGGTATCCATAAGCTTTTCCAGTTCTTTTTCGGACACATCCAAAACGGCTTGGTCCAAGTGCGGATCTTCGGCGGAATTGCCGGGAAAATGCTTTAATGTACCGGCCACTCCGCCGCTATGCATACCCCGGATAAAGGCAGAGGCGGCGCCGGCAACAAAAACCGGATACGGGCCGTAAGAGCGATCTTTAAGAACACCTTGGTTCTGCGCCATTAATGTTTCCGCCACAGGTGCAAGGTTCCAGGTAACACCGGTGTTCCGCAATTCTCGCCCTGCTGCGGCGGCATCGTTTTCTATTGCTACAAAAACCGCTTCCATAGCTGCCTGGAATTCCTCATAGCGGTTGGTATTTAGCAAAACAGCCCTGTTGGTTTCCAACAGCTTTTCCCAATACGACAAAGGCGCCGGTAGTATTATTCCTTCCCGAAAACGCATTACCCTTCCGCCTTCCTGATCCACCGCAATAAAGGGCGGAACTGATATGCCGGCAATACAGAGCGTTAGTTCTTCGATAAAACTCTTTGTTTGCTCCACAGTGGAACTTCTATTATGACCATAAAAAATAATTCCACCGACAGGTATCTGGGAAAGAAGCTGTCTTGTCATCTCGGGAACGCTGTCCCTTCCTTCCACCGAGGCAAGCAAGACCTGGGCAGCCAGGGTACTCCTGTCCATGGAGGCAACAATCTGTTCTGCACGAAGGCGGTATTCTTCATTGATGTTTTGCCGCCAGTCGCGGGGCGCCTCGCGATGGTATTCTTCTTCTATGGCAGAGTTTTGCCGCCCGTCATGGGCATTGCGTTTTTGAACCAACACTATCACTGCGATTATTAAGAGACTACAAAAAAAGTAAATGGCGAATCGTGCCTTGCCCGTCAATGTAAAAGCTTCCTTAATGTAAGGATACTTCAATTGCCGCATAATTTGAAATCATTATATTTCAATACCGTTTTTTTGAATTTCAGGAAGAAAATCCGAATAATCTTCATCACGAATAATAATATGTGGTTCTATTCTGAAATCTATTTTTTTCCGTAACCGCCACATCGGAACAATCGCTTCCTCATAATCACCAATCCATTTATTCACAACAAATGCAATATCTATATCGCTGTCTTTTTTAGGATTGTCTTTCGCATATGAACCAAAAAGATAAGCTTTATCTATTTGCATTGGAAAATCACTTTCCTTAACTAGCGCAAGATATTTTTTAGCAATAGAAATTACATTTTCTCTTTTGTCCATTTAAGCAATTCCTTTGTCTGTTCAAAAATACTTTGTGTTTTTTCGCCTGTCAAATATTGAGCCGTTTTATTTTTATAATTAGGATAACGTGCTTCGATGTTAAGAGGGTTTAATGTTTCCAGAAAAAAAATCTGTTTTTCATTAAACAAATTGTAAAGTCCTGACTGTTGAGCAAGATACTCCAAATCATGTTTATATGGAGGGGTGTCATTTTTTATTTTTATATAATACCCTTTAAATATTTTTTCTATAGCTTGATGACACATATATCCCGCATAAAGATTATGCCCATTTTTAAGCAGTGTTTCTGCAACGACGAAATCATTGTTTGATAAATCAACCCAATATTTAATTTTTTCCTCGTTGGTCATAATAAATTGTAACATAAGAAGAAAAAAATGTTCAATAGCTTTTCAGCATGACAAATGTCATTTATATAACGGTTTTTTAGCCTTGGAGTTTTGCTGCAACAAAACTCCATCTAAAGATGTGGAAACAGCGACATCCCTGTCGCCCTTTTGGGCATTTTATGATAGTATTGTATCGACACAGCTATTCTGGCAGTTCTGACATCTCCGCTATAAGCGCTCCGGCTTTTTCTTCCGCAAGATTATATTCCATATCTTTGGCATATTTGCAGATTTCGGCAATTTTTGCATCAATTTTCTGTTCACAGTGTACACGTTGCAGACCATTAACTATTTTTTCCACCTGGGTGCTCTTGCCTGTGTTACAGGCCGCAATCAGCCTTTTTAGTTTTCCTTCGATGTAATCACGGCTGATCTTTACGTTGCCGGTTTTCAGATTAGAGTGAATTTTTTCCAAAAGAATGTTCGGGGAAACAGGTTTGACAACAAAATCAACAGCCCCCCGTTTTTTTATTTCCATAATTACATCGGGGGTTCCCTGGGAACTGACTATTATAACCGGAATACGGTAATGCGAATCATCGTTACGGACAAACTCCAAAAAATCCATGCCGGAAGTGCCCGGCATGTTCATATCAAGGAGGATCAGATCTACCCTGGTAGTATTAAGAATGGTTTGTGCAATACCTGTATTTTTGGCCAGACTTACCTCGTAGGTTCCTTCCAAAATAGTCCGTATTGCGTTCAAAATGGTAATATCATCATCAATAGATAAAATTGTTTTTTTTACATCGGGCACTTTTTACTCTCCTGTTTTTTGCTGCTGTTATACAGCAGTTACCAGCCGTTCGCAAATGGCATCGTATTCCAGATTGTTCATCTGACTGCGAATCCAGGCAACCAAGTCACCTCCGGTTTCGTAATCAAAGGATTCAAGCTGTTTTATAATCTGCTCCATTGTGGCGGCTCTGTATTCTTTGGCGTTCTCCAAAAGCTGTGTAAGCAGTGTTGTGTCAGGAGCGTTTTTCCGTGGTTTTTCTTCATTGAATGCTGTATGGTGCAATAAACTGCCCAATTCCGAAAGTAACGATTCCATCATTGTGATAAAATGACCATTTCCCTTAATCACTGCACCAACATCCCCTTTCCTTGCAGCTTTTTCCAGTTTTTCCGCTTCCATACCTGCAAGATCGGCGGAAATGCCGTAGCTGGAACCTTTAAGGCCGTGAACCAATACCATATACTCAGACAAAGATATCCCGGCAGTTTCTTCAAATAACGGGGTCTCTCCACCGGCCGGATTCAGGGTTCGTATTTTTTCCAGTATGGGCGGCGTATGAAGGCAAAAAGAGCGGATTAAATTCAGGTAGTTCTCTTCGGTTGAATATCGTTCAAGACCTTTGGCAAAATCAACACCTTCAATTTCAAAATCCTGAAAGATGCTGTTTCGAATCCATATATTAAGAATTTTATCCAGCTCTATTACATCAATAGGCTTGGAAATAAAAGCCTGGAATCCTTTTTGCAAAAACATTTCCTCATTCCCGACTATTGCATTGGCAGTAAGGGCTATTATTGGCAGTGTCTTTGCATATTCGGTTCCTATTTCTTCCCGGATAATCCTGACAGCTTCTATCCCGTCCATTTCGGGCATCATGTGATCCATAAACATGGCATCGTATGTTGGTTTGCCGGATTGAATAACGTTAATGGCTTTCTGCCCGCTGGTTATGCAATCAATGTGCATGCCGTACTTGCCCAGCATCCCTTTTGCCACATCAAGGTTGGTTTGCATATCATCAACTACCAAAACACGGGCATAAGGCATTTGTTTGCGTTCAAGCCGGGATTTTATCCTGCGCCTTTGGTCAGAGTATTTGAATTTTTTCAGGTTCTTTACCACTTCTTCCCCTATAACGGAGTCGTTGACAAATTCCTGTTTGATCTTTGCGGTAAATACGCTTCCTTTGCTGTATTCACTTTCTACGGTAACAGAACCGTCCATCATCTCCGCTATTTTTTTCGTGATGGAAAGCCCAAGGCCGGTTCCCTCTATTCTGCGGTTGGCGCTAATATCCATTTGCGAATAATCGGAAAACAATTTTTCTATTTTTTCGGATCGTATTCCGATTCCGGAGTCTTCTACCCTGATGGTCATCCAGACGTCTTTTGTCTCCGGTGTTTGTTCGCATCGTACCGTAAGTTCTACCTTTCCTTCTCTGGTATACTTAAAAGCATTGGAAAGAAGATTGTTAAAGAGTTGTTTGATTCGCAGCTCATCGCCGAAAAGGAGTGTCGGCAAAGAAGGTTCAATATTAAGGATAAATTTAATGGGTTTTTCGCCGATGCGGAGAATATTCTGGGTAACAGTATCGTTAATAAGGCTGGGAATGCTGTATTCACCGGGGATCAGCTCAAGTCTGCCCGCTTCAATCTTTGAAATGTCCAAAATGTCGTTCACAGTCGAGAGGAGAATTTCTCCTGCTTCATATACCTTTTCAAGATTGTTGTATATTTCTTCGTTTGCCCCGTTTGTTTCCAGACACAGCCTGGAAAGACCAATAATAGCGTTAAGAGGGGTACGCATTTCATGACTCATTCTGGCCAGAAATTCGCTTTTTGCATTGTTGGCATTCCGGGTTTCTTCAAGAGCGTCCTCAAGGAGCCTGTCCCGCTGTTCTATTTGGTTTATCATTTTCTTCTGCTCACGCAAATCCCGTACATACGCGGCAACCACATTAACATCATCAAAGGGAACGCGGACAAGGGTAACTTCTGCGGGTATTTCTGTACCGTCCTTTTGCTGGTGCATCCATTCAAAAACGGACATGCCTTCCTCAAACGCTTTTTTTAAATATATTTTTTGTTTTTCAGAGGAAGGCCGTCCGTCAATTTGATACTTGGGAGAATATTCAGCATGGTTGGCAAGAAATTCCTGAGTGCTGTCAATATTGAATAACCTCATGTTTTGATCGTTGCAATAAAACATTTCATAATTTGAGTCCCACAAATTGCATGCGAATGGCATGGCATTAAGCAGAAGATTTGTGCGTTTGTGGGCTTCAAGGATTTCATTGGCTTGCTTCTCAATTTTTTTATATGGTCTTACCACAAACGGAGAGACAAGAATTGATATCAGGACACCAATACCAAGAAAAAACAGGGCAGAAAAGATCAAGTCCCATTGAACCTGAGCTCCCGGGTTTTCTTTTGTTGGAGCCATGACTAAAACATGCCAGCCCCCTGTTGTCCCGGTTATCCGTTTATATTTACATATATACTCTATCCCATTATTAAAAAAAGCGCCTGTTCCTGTTTCTGTAGAAAGAATCTCTGCGACCATTTCTCCCCTGGACAGTATTTCCTTGTTTTCCGGACTGGTTTTAGCCTCCAGTATTGGATTAAGCCGCCGCAAAACTGATTCTTCGAGCCGGTCAGCGATAATAGTGCCTTCCTGGTCGAGTATTAAAATAGAACCCGTCTGCCAAACCCTGTAATTGCGAATTAAATCGGAAAATGTGAATCCTGATATGGCGCAAACCATAGCCATCTTCGAGGTCATAGGCACAAAAACGTGCATAACAAAATCGTTTGTTTCTGAATCGTAATGAGTGGTAGGGATTACGCTTTCACCGTTATATGCCATTTGTACATAACGGCTTTCTTCCAGCAATTCTGCCGATTTAACCGGCGCACCGTAATTGGCGATGACCCCAAGATTCTGGTCAAATACCGAAAACGCATTGAATTCCGGAAATTTGTCAATTTCCACAGACATAATTTCTGTCATTTCTTCAGGTGAATCTGCACGCAGAAGCCGTTCCGCTACAGTGGCCCCATTTGCCTTTATGAGCTTCATTTTTGCAGAAACCAGCTTATCGGCAAAGTTTATTGCCAAAGACAGATCCTGTTCCACCGCATCAGTGATACTTCGTCTGCTAAAAAGATAATTGGTGATAAGACTTGTTGCAGTAATTGCCAGAACAATTGACACAAGGATAAACGAAGCCTTGGTACGCATGGACATTTTTTTACCTCTTTTTTATTATACCCCCCTCCCAAATTAATTATTTTTTGCCATATTAAGTATTTAAACTTTATTTATATATAGCTATACACTAAAAATGAAAATGTTTTTCGCAAAATACACCCGAAAAAACCAGAGAAAATGGTGTGTAATAATCATTATATTGAAGGCATTGACTGCTTTCAGTTGAATGTATAATCTCAAGTTGTATATTTCGAGAATTGAATATTTAAAAAAATTGGATACCGAGATGAAAAATAAAAACAACGCTGCATTCCGGTTTAAACGTCCAAGAATCAACGATCTGTTCAGGGAAGCTTCAAAGTACCCCCTTGCCATGTTTTGTGCCGGTGCGGGTTATGGAAAAAGCGGCGCTTTACATGATTTTTTCGACAACGAGTATAAGGAAGCATCTCCAATATGGATACAGATCTCAAAAAACGATAACTCCTGTACGAGGTTTTGGGAAAACTTTGTTCACAGCATAGCGCCGATTAATCAACCTCTTGCCAGGGCCTTAAATAAATTGGGATTTCCTGATACTACCGACAAGAAAAATCAGTATGTATCTCTGTTGCAAACAAAGGCCAGCCATGTACCGAGAATTATTGTCCTGGACGACTTGCATTTAATCGAAGACTTATCGGTTCTCCGTTTAATAGAATTCGCCATTAATAATAAACCAACAAAAATATCGGTGTTCATTATTTCACGATCCACTCCGCGCCTTAATACTGCAAACCTAATTTCCAAAGACCGCCAATACAATGTGAATGAAAAAGACCTGTGCTTTACGGAAAGCGAACTCGCCCAGTTTTTCAGCCTGCTGAATATTTCTCTCCGGCAGGAGACACTGCGTGAAATTATGCAGGACACAGGAGGCTGGGCCTTTGCTATTAATCTAATCGCACACTCTTACCAAAAAGCTCCTGGCTATGAGGGTTATGTGCAGAATGCAATGAAGGCGAATGTTTTCCAGCTGATGGAAGTTGAAATTTGGAGAGAGATCTCCGAACGCCTCAGGTACTTTTTGATAACCCTGTCCCTGATCGAGCACTTGTCGGTTGACCTGATTTCGCTTTTGGCTAACGGAGACGAGAGTTTAATTGCCGATTTAGAAAAACAAAGCGCTTATGTGCGCCGTGACAGCTACATCAACGCATACCTCATTAACCCGCTGTTTTTGGAGTTTATCCGCAAAAAACAAAATCTATTAACCGAGGAACAAAAGCGGAAAACATGGG
>WRIX01000109.1 GCA_009782495.1 Treponema sp. | reverse complement strand
TGCTTGTTCATAACTTGTATTTCCTTCTGGTATATGGATTTAGCACAACTTCTTTATACCATCAAAAAGATCGAAATACAAGTTTTTTCTTTTTTTACTTACTTAAACCGGACAGCAGTGAGTTTATTTAATACTTGCCATAGCAGGTTCATGTGCCCTTTCAACAGGTCATGCATTTTCGTATGAAAAAACAAACAATGACATTCTGGGATCAGGCCGTAATATTTCCTCAATAGCCCATACTATTGACTGGCTGGCTGAAGATACGCCAACGATCAGCAAAGCTCATAAATACTCAAATTCCCCGTTGCGCAACGGATTACTCCGTGTGTTTATCCTTACAGGAATAACCGGTACAGCAATGTTAATTGCACTATCGGGTTTTACAATTTACAAAAACACTGCTTTTCTGACTGCTAATTATCTTGTTCCGCTGAAACTCCGCATTTAATACATTTCTTTTTCATTTAATTCATTTCTCGCAAAAACCGCAGTACAACTGTGTATTAAAAGGAGTATCAGCATGGGAAAGTCATTAAGCGATATTTTTGACTTACGGTCAATCAAGCTGGATTTTGACGGTAAAACAAAAGAGTTAGCGTTAGCTGAACTTATTGATTCAATATCGGTTTTGCACCCTGAATGTGACAGTAAAGAGCTGTTTACAGTGATTATGGAGCGTGAAAAAAAGATGAGTACGGGAATTGGAAACGGAGTCGCCATACCGCATGCCGGCTGCAAGGGTATCGCAAACATGAGCGGTGCAATAGGTGTATCGAAACAGGGCATAGACTATGGGGCTTTGGATCAAAAACCCGTTCACATAGTTTTTTTGTTTGCAACAAGCGAAAAGGCGGACGAAAATCATCTGCGTATCTTAAACCTTATTTTTAAACTGGCAATGTCCAGGGAGTTTGAATTAATAAAAAACGCAAACAATGCAGAAGAAGTACATGCAATTCTGTCCCGGGTACATTTATAACAAAAGGAGTAATGTACAATGAAAAGAAGCGAAACTGTTTTATGGATTATTCTTATTGCCGGAACCATAGTTTTTTTTGTTATGTATAAAATAAGGTTTTAGCATAACGGGAATGGTTGCCGAATAAATCGCCGTTATTCCTTAATCACAATACTTCTTCGGTCAGCACTTCCACCGTGTCGCCGATAACAGCCAGGGTATGTTCCCAATGTGCGGAAAGACCGCCGTCTGCAGTTACCACTGTCCAGTCGTCATCCAGAATATCTACATCTCCGGTTCCCGTATTTATCATAGGCTCAAGGGCAAAGACAAGGCCCCTGGAAAGCCTGGGGTTTGCACCCTTGGCAATATTCGGGACATGGGGGTCTTCGTGAAGTGAAAAGCCGACCCCATGACCGCAATAGCGGGTAACAATCCCGTAGCCGGAGGACTTTGCGTGTGTTTCCACGGCACGGGAAATGGTAAGAAGCCGCTCGCCTGCTTTTGCGGCGGCAATGCCTCTTTTTAGACATTCTTTGGTTGTAACATTAAGACGGTGTGCCGCATCGCTTACTTTTCCGGCTTCTATGGTAAGGGCCTGATCGCTGATAAAGCCGCCCAGGTCAATGCCGCAGTCAATGGACACCAGGTCGCCAACAGCTATCTTTCGCTTAGACGGAATACCGTGAATTACCACATTGTTAAAAGAAATACACAATGCCCCTGGAAACGGATTTTTTTTATCCCCATAACCCAGAAAAGCAGGCTTTCCGCCGTTTTGCTTTATCCAGCGCTGTGCCCACATATCCAGATCAAGTGCAACAACACCTGGTTTAACAAGGGGGACAAGCTCCCTGAACATGGCGGAAAGCATTTTGCAGGATTGCCGTATCCCTTCTATTTGCCGTTCATTTTTAAGACGGATCAAGATGCCCTGACCTTTTTTTCCGACTTTTTGAGTTTCCTGTTGAGTTTTTTATAAAAAACATCGACATCTTCCATAAAGTGTTTAAAATACGGTTTTTCTTTTTCTTTACTTTTTATTTTATACATCAGAGAATACGCTTCGTATACATGGTCTCTTCTGTCCAGTTCCTCCGCCAAAAGCAAGGTACAATCCATCCAGTCTTCCCGTTCCAGATATTGTTCCAGCAGAAAGTTGAGTCCTCCGTTTTCTTTCCACACTTCTATCGGGTCAAACTGTTCATCTCCCGGATGCAGGAGCAGATAAAATAACAACTTAGCCTGACTGACAGGATCGGTTTTTCGTTTCCGTAAGAACGATGGATAATCAAACTGGCTGGTAAAACGGGCAAATGCGTGATCATATTCAAAACGCCTGTCTTTGTTGGACAGCGTTTCGTATGCGGAAAGGAGTCTGCGCATTGCTTCTTCGGCTGTCTTTCCGGCAATATCCGGATGAAGCTGCTTGGCCCGCTCTCTGAAAGCTTTTTTTATGTCCCGCAACGAAGCATTTTTATCGACTCCGAGCAGCGAATAATAGTTGTCCATAATGTATTGTGATTTATGCCTGTTTATAAATTAAGTCTATTGACGGCTCTTTTACGATTAAAACCGAACATTTAGCGCTGATCATAATTTCCCGGTGGGCATGGGTAATAATGTCTCTGGCATTGCGATCCTTTTCCCAGCCACCCAATACAATAAGGTCCGCTTTCCGTTCATCGGCTGCGCCCAGGACTTCGGTATACACCGCACCCCGGCGCATTTCCCGTTCTATTTTAACTCCCTTGGCCCGGGCCAGTTCTTCCACAAAAGACAGGTAACGTTCACCGTTTGCTTCCAGGCTTTTTTCGTATTCCTGACTCTCCTCCTGAATAAAGATCTTGCTCAGGGTAAGCTGCCTGATTGTTGCCGTATCAATTACATAGACCGCAGAAAGCCTGCAGTGGTACAGTTTAGCCATAACAATGGCATACTTAGACGCCAATATGGAGGCGTCCGATCCCGAGACAGCCACAACAATGTTCGAAAAAAGCCCCTTAATCATCCCCTTCCGGCCTTCCTTTTTAAAAGCTTACTGGTAAAGAACGAATCCCTGTCCCGTTCTTCAAGAGCCGCTTCTATGTATGTTTTGGTGTCCCTGGCGGTAGGGATAACCATTTTTTCCAGTGCATTGACTCGCCGCTGGGTTTTTCGGACTTCCCGTGCCAACGTCCAGGCAATAGTCCGGACTGCCGCCAATTCCGTCAGAACTTTCAGCAGTTTAAAGAATTCTAGCACGGTTTCATCACATTCCGCAAATGAATTCGCAGGAGAATACTTCAATTCTGCATCCGGAAGGGCTATTTCCAGGCTTGGGAGCTTCATTCCGGCACAGGTAACCTGTTTTTCGTTCAATTCAAAGCGGTATTTTATTCCCTGGGAAAGCCTGTTCGCCCGTTCACGCCCCATTGCGACAAGCATACGCTTTAAAGCCGGGTATGCGGTCTCCGTACAGGCGTCCATTTCCTTTTCCAGGAGCTTTACCTGCTCAACCTTCTGCATAAGCTCCATAACAAGGATTTCCCGCTTCTGTTCCAGGAGATCGTACCCCTCCATAGCGGTATTAAGCCGCTCTTTTACCCGGATGAGGTTGGTTTTTGTGGGAGCTACTTGTTCACGAGCCATTGGTTAGCTTACCTGAATGCCCTGTCTGCCTTTTGAGTAAACCAGCCGAGCAGGGCATTGGCCCTGTTGAAGATTGACTCCCCTGCCCTTTGTTTCATGCCGGGGAGCATGGAAGCCTTTGCCATAGATGCGGCATACACAACAAGGTAGGGCCCGCAATCAAAAACCCCAACTACAGATTTAAGCTTGTTTTTGCCTATCACCGTTATGGGGCCGTAATTTAAGTCGGTAACGTTATTCTGAACCACAATAAAGGATGATTCGCCTGCATGATAGGTAAATTCGTAGACATTATCCCCAAAGGTTAAATCCTTCTGGCGTACATATACGCTCATCTGGGCCGGCGGAACGGAATGCACCGGATCAGGCCGGGGATTCTTGCTGTCCGGCCCGTCAATTACCGCGGATGTTTCGTACAGAAGACGCATGGCGTTCCGGCTTTTGGAAAAATACTCTAGCCCTTTTAGGGTACTTATGGCTGTAAGTCCGTTGTACAGTTCCGTTCGTTCCGCAGCCGTCCAGTTCCCCTGTGAAGATCGTTTTTTATACAGACGAAGGGATTCCACGGTAACATTGGGGTCTATACTGCGTCTGTTTGTTTCTATGAGCCTTTCCAGGGCATCAAAACGGGGAACCATGCCGAAACTTGTCGTGTCAAAGCGTTCACGGTCAATTGCTCCCGACTGCAGAAGCTGTTTTACAAGGTTATCGGGCAAAAGGCTTTCCAGCGGAAGGGTAAAGCCTTCGGTGATCGGCATTAAGCCGAGTAAAAGCACACAAAAAACCATCAAAATTTTAAATTTTATCTCACAGAGACACAAAGACACAGAGGAAAGAGCTGAATTCGTAAAAAACGACCAAAACTTTGTGTCTTTGCGCCTTTGTGAGAGGTTCTTTGTGGATTCGTTATTATATGCAATTCTTGTTCCCATCATTAAATTCCTTCTTAATTATTATAATTCATTTCTTAAAAAAACGAAACATGGTTTAAGTTACGGGGCAGTGATTACCCGATCATGTCAGTGTGGGCTTACCATTCTTTAGGTTTACCATTCGGAGGAGTAATGTAGAAATTCTCCCCTGAATATTCAAGAAAATAAAGACCCTGATTTAACGCATAATTTTTTACATCGTCAGTTACCACAATGCCGGCAACCGCCCCTAAAAATATTCGTTTATCGCCGTGTAAATCGGCATACGTACGCATTTTTTCCAGCTTCTCTATATTTTTATTTACACGTTCGGCGGTAAGTTTGGTTTTTACTTCAAGCAGCATTGCTCTGTCGCCGTTTTCCAGCAAAATGTCAACTTCAAAAGAGATATTATTAACCCTGTCGTTAAACCTGACATTCGGATTTGCTCTGGGAAAAATAAAACCAAACTCTTCGAATTTTTCACAGATTTTAGGAGCGACCATCGCTTCGGTAACATCGCCAAAAAGATTAGTTAATGCCCCAATCCTTTTATCAACACTTTCTCCCTGTTCTTTTAAAACCAGCTTTGTTTCCTTTATACCTTCAACTACTTCTTTTACGATCTGAGCTGTTTCCTTTTGACTTTCCCTGAGTTCTTTTAACTGATCCCGGTCTTCCATCAGACTAGCCCAAACGTGCTCAAATGTGATGCCTCTGGGATAATCCGGTAATGTTTGTACTTCTGCCATGCTACTATGTTATCATAAAACGCCTAAAAAGCCTAGAAAAACCGCCTAAATGTGACATTTGTCATGTTGCCATTAGCCGTACTGAACACATCAATCTTTTCATACCGGTGGGGGGAGGAACATTACTTGAATTAAACCCAGTAAAGGGTGAGGCAAGCGCCCTGGGTTCGAACGCCTCCTGCCCACTGAAAATATTCGGATTTTATAAAAATCTCATAGGGCTAAGTTTTTCAGTGGTCAGGCTTTTTATACATAATATTCCTTATACTCCGTGATCTGTTTCGCAGAGACGGCAAAAAACAGCGACCACAGGGTGTTTTTGCAAAAAGAGTAACACGCCGTTGCCCCACTAAAATTAGAATTACGTTACAGAAGCAGAAGCTGCTTTAGCAGCTTCTGTGGGCGACCCAGGAACTTTTTGCCAGCGCAGCCTTGCCCTCTCATGGGGCTTGAACATTCCGTATTCGTTTCTTAGGTTACCCTCCTCTTACAGCATGATTCGATGTGTTCAACACAATTATGAGTTTTTAACAAATGGTATATCGCTTTGGTATGGGACATATGCTATGTCAGTGAACTAAGCTGGTATACCCAGCCGAGCTGCAGAGGGCAAAGATTCCGCTCTTGTTGGCGGTGTAATAATGCTTTAGCGTGGAAGAAGGTTCTCGCAAAGGAGGAAAGACGCAAAGAAGGGAAGAAGTGGTTAGTGGTCATTGAAATCACTCCGGGTTTGTGCTATTTTTTTATGTAGTGCGGATTTTCAAGAATACGTGGTTTTCGCGGTTTGCCGACAAAGAAGGTATTACTGATGATGAGCTAAAAGAAATGGCAAACCAGCTTGAAACCGGGCAGACCGGTGCAAATTTGGGCGGCGGTGTTTATGAGGCAGCTATGGACAAAAAATACAAGAGCGAAGTGTCAATGGTTAATCACCAGTCAGCAGAATCTTTATTCCGGCTTGGTATTATAGATGCTGACGAAATGAAGGAATTTGATGAAGGCTGCCTTGTTCAGAAACCCGAAACGAACAATGCCTCTGAAAAATCTCTGAAAATGGAACACGCTACCGCCTAACTCCTCATTCGCTTGCTTCCCTATCAGCTACAGGTGTGAACGTTTCATACCAAACGTTGGGGTAATTTTGCCCTCATTTTGGTTAGGAAGTGGTCAGTTGTCAGGGAAGAAATTTGGCTGCTGCTGCCATCGTGTATCAGTGTTCGGATATAGGCCGGTGCAGATCTCCTGTACTATGCTGGTATACCCAACTGAACCGTAGAGGGCAAAGATTTCCCACTTGCTGGCGGCGTGATGATGCTTGCTGCCCGAAGAAGACCTCTCGCAAAGCCACAAAGAAAAATTTCACACAGAGGCACAGTGATCACAGAGGACACGGAGTTAATCAAAAATAAAGCTCTGTGTCTCCGTGACACCGTGTGAAATTCTTGTCTTTGCTATTTATTCACTGCTATTTACTCTTTTTTCTTTGCCGTTTCTATGCTATAATCCCTACCATGAAAAAGACACTTGCAATGTTGGTTTTTGTTATGGTGACGGCCGGTGCCTTTGCGCAGACACAATTACTAAAAACTCGAGAGTATAGTACCCAGTTTTTAAGCAGAACAGGGAGATTAGACAGTAAATATGTATTTGCTGCTACTGATGATGATTACGATAGGTTTGCTGTATTAGGTGGGGATTTAGAAGAAGTTGATACTCCATTAGAAATATCTTTACTTTCTTATTACTCCCAGCCTGTTCTAAATATCCGCCCTGTTGAGGCTGATGCAATATTGCCGAAAAATAATCCCAAACTTGCCGACACGAAACTCGGCGCGGCGGTGTTTCAGGAGATACAGATATTGCGCTTTTTGGGCAACACGGCGGCTGTCGGCCGTCATGAAGGCGTACTGAAATTCATCACCGACCGCAAAAACGTGACCCGCGCGGATATAGAAAAATACTACCGGGACAATATCCGCGGCCTTGTATCCGAAATAGTTGACGAGGAGTTTGGGTGGATTAGTTTTTTACTAGAAGGTTCTCCAAATGGTTCTTATAACGTAGTATTAACACGTAATGGAAATCAATATATTTTAAGTTATGAAGGATATTTTAATAGAACCAAACAGACTAAGACACTCCCTCCTACTTCACTGGAAGCATTATCATCTGTGATGTCCAGGAGCGGCGATTTTT
>WRIX01000108.1:4098-7575 GCA_009782495.1 Treponema sp. | reverse complement strand
GCATCAAGGAATTCGCCTTTAAGGTAAATGATAAAGTCTTCTACGCTGGTTCCTTCTTCGCCTACAACCTTCATCATCTGTTCTACTTCGGTACCGCGGATAAGGAGCTTGGCGGCATAGCCGACTTTTTCGTGCGGAATAACGCTTCTGTATTTGGACCAGGAATCCAGAGGATGAATGGCGGGAAACTTGCGGGCGTCGGAGCGTTCACGGGAAAGACCGTGGAAGGCGCCAACTACTTTAAGCGTGGCCTGGGTTACCGGTTCTTCAAAGTTACCGCCGGCAGGACTTACCGTACCGCCAATGGTTACCGAGCCAACTGAACCGTCTTTAAGGCGCACAAGGCCCGCTCTTTCGTAGAAACCAGCAATGGTCGATTCCAGGTAGGCGGGGAACGCTTCTTCGCCGGGTATTTCTTCAAGACGGCCGGACATTTCGCGCAGGGCCTGTGCCCAGCGGCTTGTAGAATCCGCCAATAAAAGTACGTGCAGCCCCATCTGACGGTAGTATTCCGCCATAGTTACCGCCGTATACAGTGACGCTTCACGGGCTGCTACCGGCATGGATGATGTATTGCAAATAATAACGGTCCGTTCCATAAGTGATTTTCCGGTTTTGGGGTCGGTCAACTCGGGAAACTCTTTGAGAACTTCCACAACTTCGCCTGCCCGCTCGCCGCAGGCTGCGACAATTACTATGTCAACATCGGCGTGCTGGCTTGTCTGATGCTGGAGAACGGTTTTTCCGGCGCCGAAGGGTCCGGGTACGCAAAAGGTACCGCCGCGGGCTACGGGGAAGAATGTGTCGACAATACGAACTTTGGTTACCATCGGTTCTTCGGGCCTGAACCGTTCTTCGTAACAGTTAATTGCCCTCTTAACCGGCCAGTGGAAAGAAAGGCAAACGTTTGTCTCTGCGCCTTTATCGTCAATCAATACCGCAACGGTATCGTGAATTTTGTAGTTTCCTGCAGGTTTTACCGACTTTACGGTGTATTCTTTGTACATATTAAAGGGAACCATAATCCGGTGGGTAAAAACCCCTTCCGGTACGGTGCCGATAGTGTCCGCACGTACAAGTTTATCCCCTTCTTTTGCAACGGGGGTAAATGCCCATTCTTTATCAAGCGGAAGCGGCTCAAGGTACACTCCCCGTTCAAGGAAGAATCCGCATTTTTCCGCAAGCTGAGGAAGAGGGTTTTGAAGGCCATCGTAAACCTGGGTAAGGAGTCCAGGCCCCAGTTCTATGGCAAGCATATCTCCGGAAAACTCAACGTTATCCCCGATAACAACACCTTTGGTCATTTCAAAAACCTGGAGGCTGCAGGTGTTCCCCTTAATACGGATAACCTCACTCTTGAGTTTTTTCCCTTCTGTTTCGATATACGCCACTTCGTTCATCATTACGGCACCGTCAAAATTAACAGCCACCATGTTACCGTTTACAGCGGCGACTTTTCCCTTGGTTTCTTTCATTATCTATTCCTCTTTAAACCTTGGAGTTGTATTCATTTAATATTGAATCGTAAAGTTCCTTGTAATTGGCAGAGCCCTGTATGGTATCGAAACTCTGCCGCCGTTCCATTAACTGGAGTTTTAACAGGTATGCGTAAATATTGTTTACACCAAAAAGATTAAGCCCCACCATGTCGTCCAGAGCGCCCCAGCGTCCTTCGTCTATGTAGATCGTTGCTTCCAGGGGGTCGTCCATTTCAAAGGCTGTTTTTCCGCGCGCTTCGGCACGGGGTACGTCGTGGGGAGGATCCCCCGGCGAAGGGCGCTTGAGTTTGGCTGCCCGGATAAAAGCCAGGTTCAGCACCAAAACCCGTTCCCGTAACATAAGCAGATCGATAAAAGCCGAGCCTGTGGGCTGAACAGTCTCAACGACCAGCTGTGGGTCATAATAACAATATTTAAGAAGGGCCGCATCGTCCGGATGTAAAATGCTGTTGCACTGTTCCCGAAACTCTTCTGAACTTACAGGAGGTTTATCGCCGTAATTGAGCGATTGAAGCGAAGCTACAAAGTAATAGTAGTTCCGGGAACCCAAACCTATATCCCCTTTCCGGCTGTTTTAATAACTTCGGCCAAACGGGGGTTAAGATAGGCGGACAGCATCCTGGCCACAGCCTCGGCTGAAAAATCGTAGAATGCCGAGCCGTCTTTTTCGGCAATATGAAAACCACTGTCGAGGCTTTTCCCAACCTTTAGATCCACCCCTCCCTTGAGGGCAGCGGCAAGTTTAGCCTTAAAAGCATCGTCAAGCTTCTTTAAATCCCCTTCGGAAAGCACCACAGAAAGGGTATCGGTGTTTTTTACCGCCCAGTTTTTAATCAAATCGGGCAGAACACCTTTGATTACATCGGCGGAATAGGAAGCGCCCACCGCTTCTGCTATACATTTATCCAAAATTCCCTGAATTTCACCCTTAAATGCAAGAATCAGGTTACGGGAGGCCTGTTCAACCGCCGCCATACCGGCTTTTTCGCTCCGTTCTGCGTCGGCTTTGCCCCCGGCAATTATCGATTCGGCTTCACGCTTTGCACTTTCGATTATTTTTTTTGCCTCTGCTTCGGCATCGGCCCTGAGTTTGGATGCTCCTGCCTGGGCTGATTCAATCCCATCTTTTTTTATTTTTTCAATTAGTTCATTAAGTTGGATTTCCATAGATTCCTCTTATATGATCAAGATACGGCTTACATAATACCTGAAGCTTTGTAACAATGCAAGCAGTGGATCGCTTAAAATTGTAAAAAAACTGTAATTAATAAGCCTTTATTAGCTGATATTACCAACTGAAAGCAAAAATCGCTTGCTCACGATGGGGCAATTATCGCCTGGTTCCCTGATGGATGGGTAAAAAAAGCCAATTTTTCACAGATTTTAGCATTTTTCATGAAGTTTGAAGATCAATTAAACAAACCGGTACAAATCTTTAAGTATCCTGTTTATTTTATTTCTGTAATCCGGGGAATACGGCGCCCAGAATTTAAACAGCTGATCAAACGTTGTTGCCCTGCCTCTATAACCTAAATCGTTCAGGAGTTTAAACCGCGGATCATCCTCCGTATACCCATTAAGCGGTTTAATGCTTGCATATCCTTTTAGATGCTGAATATGCGCCCTAACGCCCTGCGACATGGTGCTAAAGCTACCGCCCCAACGAACACCTTCCGTACTTAATCCGGCATAGTTATGGGTTCTCATACGTTCATTTCTAAGGTTATCCGTTGCATACAGCATTTGTGCAATGGCAATATCCGGGTTAACTTCTTCAACCTTCGCTTCCTTAAAATAGGTATTAATTAGGTCTTTAGCCGTCTTTATGTTAACGGAGGGGTTTTGCGATTTTATATATGCGATTATAACATCAACGGCGTCTGGTTTTAGAAAACCCGTTCCCAAAATATTTCCGTGATACTGAACACCGGTATTGGGATTTACCTCGTTAGAAGACCGGTTGTCGCTTTTATTGCTG
>WRIX01000108.1:0-3998 GCA_009782495.1 Treponema sp. | reverse complement strand
ATTGTCAATGGCTCGCAGCTGAAAATCAGAGAATATCTTGTCCGGTATTTGTTATGCTGTTATTATTTTGTTTACATAAGGAAGAAATTCTTGGAAAATGATACGGGAATTAGCCGAAGAATCGGTGAAGTCCGTAAGGCACTGGCTTTAACTCAACAAAAATTTGCCGAAGGTATAAAAGTGAGTAAGGCTCATGCCGGTGCAATGGAGCTGAATACCCGAAAAGTACCGGAACGTATATTAAAAATGATCTGTTTTACCTACGGTGTAAAAGAAAAGTGGCTGAAAACCGGCAAGGGGACAATGTTTGAGAAGGGCCGGGATTTTAAATTGGAAGAAGTTGTTGCCAATTTTAATAAACTGGATGAACTTTTACAGGACTATGTTTTAAAACAGATACGCCTGGCGCTGGAGTATCAGGAAACGGTAAATAGAGAAAAACGCCCAAAAGATATGCCCTAATGCATTCTACATGAAGAACCGGAGATATTAAAGAGCAGTCACGTCGGTTACCAACTGAAAGCAAAAATCGCTTGCTCACGATACGGTCTATCCGGGCCAAAGATTGCTGATGGAAAACCGTCCTGGTTCGGTGAATCGGGAAAATGCTGGGTTTCCAGGCAAAAACCGGCGTTTTTATTGTATACGGATCCCGCTTTACCTTCTATTCCGTTAAGGAAATTCCCCGAATAAAACTGTACCCCCGGCTGGGTGGTACTTAGCCTGAGAGAACGGCCGCTTTTTTCTTCTCGGACTTCGGCACAGGGCCTTAATACCGGTTTACCGTCAGCAGATTCTTTTCCGGTGTCGCCCGCTCCGCCTTTTATGACATAGCAATGATCGTAGCCCTTGCCAATCGCCGCAATATCGCCTCCGCAGATCGCCCCAAAATCAGTATTTATGGGTTTAGCCGCCGTAAAGTCGAAGGGGGTTCCTGCCACGGGGAGGAGCTTTCCCGTAGGGATAAGATTTGGGCCGCTTTCCACATACGAAGAAGCATGAAGCAGCACCTTATGCGAAAGTATATCTCCGTTACCCTCCCCTGCCAGGTTAAAATACGCATGATTGGTAAGGTTGACAGGGCATGGTGCATCAAGCTCCATACGGTATTCGGCAATAATTTCATTGTCGTTGGAAAGGCCGTAGGTTACGGCTGTTTTACAATTTCCCGGATATCCTTCTTCGCCGTCAGGACTTTCCAGCTCAAAGCGGACAAAAACCCCCTTTGAATCTTCGTAAGGAAAGGCCTCCCACAGTTTTTTGTCAAAACCCCGTCTGCCGCCGTGGAGGGTATTATCACCATCGTTTTGATAGAGTTGATATTTCTTCCCGTTTAAACTAAACGCCGAATTCCCAATCCTGTTTGCAAAACGGCCAACGGTAACGCCTATAAAAGGGCCATTATGCAAATATCCATCCAGAGAAGAAAAGCCCAGGAGTACATCGTCCCTGCCGTTCTTGCCGGGCATAATGAGTGATGTCCATGCGGCTCCGAAACCGGAAACGGAAAATTCCAGCTCTCCGGCTGTAAGGGTAAAAAGTTCAGCTTCCCTGCCATCGGAAAGAACTCCGAAAGTTTTTTTGGTTATGTTCATAAAGCCTCCTCTGAATACATGGTTCACAACATTGGTTTAATCCCAACTTTACCACAAGTAACCCGTTTCATGTCACTATTCCTGCTAAGTATGATGTATTTCTTTATCTTGTTTATTTATCTAATAAGTATCATAATACCAAGGCTTTGTAGTGTAAGATAAAGACTACTATTGCACGGAAAGAGTTAAAATCTTGAAAAGTAAGATAACTACAGCTATTGCCGGTCTTTTTCAGGCCCGTGATGAACTATCTGTTCGCAATATCCGGGTAGAATTATGGCCCATCCTGTTGATTTTTCCCCTTACGGTTATCATGGGCGATTTGCGTTATTTTGACCTGAAAATCCAGGCTCTGGGTCTTGAGTCCTATGAGCTGATGCTTTTTTCCCTGGGGCTGGGCTGGTTGTTTTCGGTCTGGACGCCAAAGCGCCTGCTAATTCCCTTCCTGTGCATTGCGGCTGTCACTTCCGCTATACTTTTACCTTTCCAGATTTTTATGCCGGACGGTATGGGACGGCTTGCGCTTTTTTTGGCGTTTCAGTTTTGTAACGGGCTGTGTGCCGCCTGCGCCTTCGGCCTGTTCTGCTTTGAATTAAACAACGTTGAACGGCTGTTCGGCATGGCACTTATCCAGCTTTACTACGGGTTTTACTATACCATCTGGCGGGCTTTTCCCGCTGTTCAGGCCGCCGGGAAAACCTGGGCTGCCGCTGTGGTAATGGCCCTGTACCTTGCCGTGGTTTTTGCCTGTGCAAGGCATAAACATAAAAACCTTTTAGACACAGTCGGAGACGGCAAAGGTTCTGCGGTTCCCTTTGTTATCGGTTTGGACATGGTGTATTACATGATCATGTGTATGATCAATTACATCGAATGGGCGGAAAACAGCGTGTCCAGTTTGGCGTTCGGACTTGGAGCCTTTATCTCTGTTGCTCTGGTCTTTATCATCCAGTTGCTGAACAACCGGAATGCCATGTATATCTGGCTCCTGTTTCTGGTCCTTTCCCTGCTGGGGCTGAGCGCGCTCCTGTACGATTCACCGGTAACTCTTGTTTCCGGCTCCTTTGCCTACGGCCTGGGGGATGGTCTTGGCTACATTATCATCTATTACATCTGCGCCACAGTAATAAAACGGAGCAAATCGTACAAAATGTTCAGACTCTACTGTTTTATGTTCTTTGTTCAGTATTTTGTAATTTCCGGAGCTTTTTCTGTTCTCTTTAATTTTGTTGAAGCGCCAAATAAAGTCGTGGCTTTTGTTGTTGTGCTGGTATTGTGCAGCGCCTGTCTGCTGCTTATGCCGCTTATGCAAAGGAAACTGTTCGATATTGACTGGACAGACGGCCTGTACCTCCGGGATATGGCAGAATATTCGAATTCCCTTTCCGAAGTAGAAACAATAGACGCCAAAGACCACCTTTATCTGACATCACGGGAACAAGAGGTTTTTACCATGCTGCTAACCGGTATTGCGCCCAAAGAAATCGCCTATACCCTGAAAATCAGCTACGATACGGTTCTTTATCATCAAAAAAAGCTCTACCGCAAGCTGGGGATCCAAAGCAGGGCCGAATTGTTCTCCAAATACTCGTCCATTCCGGCTGCAGATATTAGCAGCTAAAACCATCTGATATCGCAAAAATCCGCATTTTTTGTATAAAACCCGCCAAACTACAAGAATTTGTAGCTTAATGGAACGGTTTTTTACAGAAACTACAATAATTTGTAGTTTATTAATGAATATTTTTGATGTTATCTATGTATGAATGCCGGACGAAATTCGCCAAAAGAACAGGGAAATGACATCGCGGGAACAGGAGGTATTTAACATGCTGTTAACCGATAGAACACCCAAGGAAATTGCCAATATCCTGGAAATCAGCTACGATACGGTTCTTTACCATCAAAAGAAACTGTACCGCATGCTGGGGATTCAAAGCAGGGCGGAGCTTTTTGTCAAATACTCGTCAGAAAGGCAGCAAAAAAAAGTTTTACAGCAATATCATTAAGGAGTTTTTATGAAGAAGGTGTTGTTCTCCATTGTATTGGGCTGTTTTGCACTAATTATTGGGTTAACAGCTTTTGGCTGCGGCGGAGGCGGCGGAAAAAAAAGCGGCTTAAAGAGCAACCAATATCTTGGCGCCTTGCCTGCATTGCATGCCGATTATGAACTTGCGGAAGAAGCATCGGAAGCAAAAATCGACAAAGCAAGAGCAAAAGGCGATTTAAAAAAATATATGAAAGTAAAAGAAGAGGAAGATAAGGCCTGGGACGAAAGGCAGGAAAAATTTGAGGCGGCGAAAAAAGCCGAATGGGACAAGCTTGACGGCAAGGAAATTCCGTACACAGTCAGCGATGCGTTCTCTCAACTGGACGTTCAGGTTGGCACGGTAAAACTTATCG
>WRIX01000107.1 GCA_009782495.1 Treponema sp. | reverse complement strand
GGGATTTGCGGTTGTTGCGGACGAGATACGCAAGCTGGCGGAGAACTCCAGCGAACAGTCCAAGACCATAGGCAATGTGTTAAAGAAGATAAAGGAATCGATCGACAAGATCACCGGCTCGACGGAAAACGTACTGAACAGGTTCGAGGCTATAGATTCAAGCGTCAGGATCGTGTCGGAACAGGAAGACAACATACGCCGTGCGATGGAGGAACAGGGGATAGGGAGCAAACAAATACTTGACGGGGTCAGCGAAGTAAACGAGATAACGCGTCAGGTACGCGGCGGCTCGGTGGAGATGCTTGAGGGATCAAAGGAAGTAATACAGGAGAGCCAAAATTTAGAGAGGGCAACGCAGGAGATCACGTCGGGGATGAACGAGATGGCGAAAGGCGCAGAGGAAATTAATGTTGCCGTACACCACGTTAATGAGATAAGCGGGAAGAACCGTGAAGGTATCGACGCTTTAATAAGGGAAGTTTCCAAGTTTAAGGTAGAGTAACAAAAGTATGTTACAGATGATTTTATTCAGTGCAATTGCCGGTATTTGCGGAACAGGGCTTGGAGGCATGGTGTCTGCGATACTCCTTAAAAAGTCATCTGAAACCATGACCTGTTGGGTGCTGTCGTTTGCCGCAGGTGTTATGACAAGCATAGTTTGTTTCGGACTGATTCCTGAAGCGTTTGATCTTGGCAATATTATTGTTTCTCTGGCCGGCCTTATGCTCGGCATTGTTATTATAATGGGATTAAGCCGTATTGTTGACACCATAACAGAAACAAAAGGAGAGGAACTCAAGGTACATCATACACACGAGGAACTCTACCATGAAAGACAGATTATTCACGACCGCACAGGAATGCTCCGCTCCGGTATGTTAATGCTCATGGCTATTGGCCTGCACAATATCCCGGAAGGAATAGCCATCGGAGCAGGCGGCAGCCATGATTTTCACATGGGCGTACTTTTGGCAATTATGATAGCGCTGCATAATATTCCGGAAGGAATGGCAATTGCGGCGCCGCTTTTGGCCGGCGGGATAAGCAAATGGAAAGTGGTGTATCTAACGGCTTTGTCGGGAGCGCCGACTCTTTTGGGCGGACTGATAGGAATGTTAATAGGCCGCATTTCGGATACCGCTATTGCAGTATCCCTTTCAGCGGCAGGCGGGGCTATGTTATACATCGTTTTTGGTGAGATAGTACCGCAATCCATTGTCATGACAAAGAACCGGGTGGCATCCATAGTAACATTATTGGGTATAATAGTCGGGCTTATTGTAACTCAAATTTAGGACAGGATACCCTGTAAATATTCCTGGTTTATGTTATAGTTTAGGTATATGGGCAGGGCTTTTGTTTTTGTAAATCAGAAAGGCGGCGTTGGCAAAACCACTTCGGCGGTTAATTTGGGAGCCTATCTTGCCGGTTCGGGAAAATCGGTACTCCTTGTAGATTTTGACTCCCAGGCAAACCTGACCAGCGGCGTGGGTCTGGATAAAAACAAAGTAAAGCCGGGTGTATACGAACTGATTTCCGGGATGGCAGGTCCTGATGATGTAATCCGGAAAACATCTGTGGCAGGACTGTCAGTCATACCTTCAAGTATTCATTTGTCGGGGGCGGCAGTTGAATTGGTGGAAATGGCAAACCGCGACCTTTTTTTAAAGAATGCACTGGAGCCGGTTCGCGGCCAGTATGATTTTATTCTGATTGACTGCCCGCCGTCTCTGGGGGTTCTGACCCTGAACGGGCTTGCTGCGGCGGATTCGGTACTGATTCCCATGCAATGCGAATATTTTGCTATGGAAGGGCTTTCTTTGCTCCTTCAGACCATTAAACGTATTCAGAAGAACCTGAACAAAGAGCTTCAAATCGAAGGAATCTTCTTTACCATGTATGATCAGCGGACCCGGCTTGCCCAGGATGTAGTCAGAGAGGTAAGCGCCTATTTCCGGGAAAAAGTCTTTGAAACAATCATCCCCCGCAATGTCCGGATTTCAGAAGCCCCTTCTCACGGTCTTCCCATATCTCAGTACGATCCCGGGAGTTCAGGCGGAAGGGCATACCAAAGCCTGGCAGAAGAGGTCCTTTCCCGTGGCTAAAAGCGCCCTTGGCAGAGGACTTTCGGCTTTACTTCCCGATGAAGATACCCAGGAAACCGGCTCCGCAAAAGACAAAACAAGCGGCAAAACCGGTATGGCCGAAAAAACCGGAACGGGCAGCGAAACAAGAAGCGGTGAAATCCTTGTAAGGCTGGAAAAACTCCTCCCCAATCCGGGTCAGCCCCGCAGACGTTTTGAAAAGCCGGAACTGGAAGAACTGGCAGCCTCCATTAAACAGCACGGAATTATTCAGCCGGTTATTGCCGAAAAAAATGAACAGGGAAACTATATCATTGTAGCCGGGGAACGCAGGTGCCGGGCTGCTGCCATAGCGGGCTTAAGCGAAGTTCCGGTACTGATCCGCAGTTATTCCGACCAAAAAAGGCTTGAAGTCGCCCTTATAGAAAACCTTCATCGCAGCGACTTAAATCCCATTGAAGAAGCAATGGCCTACAAACAGCTGATGGATACGGCGGGCCTCTCTCAGGACGAAGCGGCGGAACGGGTCGGAAAGAATCGCTCTACAGTGGCAAATGCCCTCCGGCTGCTAAAGCTCCCTTCCCGGATAAAGGAAGCCCTTGAAGAGGGGAACCTTAGCGCCGGTCATGCCCGGACGATACTTTCCCTTCCCAAAGGAGCGGATCAGGAAACGCTTTTTTCCGAAATTCGGGACAAAGGAATGTCTGTGCGGGCTGCGGAAAAACGGGCCGCAGAGCTCAGTGCGGATAAGCATACCGCCGGAAAAAACAATGCTGTAAAGAGTGGAAAAAAAGATCCGGAAATCAAAAACATGGAAGAGAAGTTTATCAAAACTTTGGGAACCAAGGTTACAATAAACGGCGGTCTGAAACGCGGCCGCATAGAAATTGAATACTATTCTATGGATGACCTGGAAAGACTATACGGAATTCTTGAACGCTGATACGCCGTAACAGCTAACTACCTATCAATTTATTGAAATTAAACCCTATTCCCGCTATCAGTCGTTCTCTGGTACAATCAATTTACGGAGGATTTTCATGAAAACGAACGCTAAAATTATAGGACTATTTGTCCTTTTTTGTATTTTTTTTGCAGTGCCGTTGGGCGCTCAAACTGACCCACGGCCGAGAAGCCCGCAGCCAATGTCCAATAAAACGGCAATGGAATATTTTAGAGATGAAGGGTTGTCAATAGGAATAAATTTTGGTAATACCCTTGATGCTGTTGATTCCTGGACTAATCAAAATAAACCTGTTGCTATTGAAACAGCCTGGGGAAATCCTGTAGCAAATCAGGCGCATTTTAACGGACTTAAAAATCTGGGTTTTAAGATTGTTCGCATTCCTGTAACATGGGTAGGGCATATCGGTCCTGCGCCTGATTATAAAATTGAAGAATCATGGCTGCGGCGGGTTGCCGAAGTTGTAAACATGGCGCATAATGCCGGGCTTAAGGCGTTTATCAATATACACCACGATGGAAATCACAATACCGGCGGCGGATGGCTTTTTATTGATAAGGCAGGAAAGGATGCGTCAATAACCGATAAATTCGAAAAAGTATGGAGGCAGATAGCCGGGTATTTCATAAACTATGGCGACAATCTTATGTTCCAGGGCTTTAACGAGATACATTCTGGAGACTGGGGCCAGGGGAATGCCGCTCAGTATAAAATAATAAATGACTGGAATCAACGTTTTACCGATGTTGTACGAAGCACAGGCGGTAATAACGCTCAGCGGTATTTATTGTATTATGGTTACAACACTCATTATACAATTGGAAATTCTTCTTCGCCTTTTAAACTTCCCAAAGACAGCGCTTTGAACCGGCAGATTGTCTGCTTTCATTATTATTTTCCTTATGATTTTGTACTGGAAGTCAGAAACCATATTTGGCCGTCCGGAGCCGAAAAAGCCAGCAATCAATCAAGCAAAGCCTTTATTGATTCTGTTTTTAATAATTTTAAGACCAAATTTATTGATAAGGGCATCCCGGTAATCATTGGTGAAAGCGGTCCGTTTAGGTATACAAACTATAAAACCAATGGTAAATGGAAAGCTGAACATGTAGAAACAGCACGGCAAAACAGGCTTGTATATGCACAGTATTTGTATACCAAAGCAAGGGAAAACGGATTAGTCTTATTTTTTTGGGAAAATGGAACGTATTCTGATCCTGCTTATGCTGCTGAAGGCGATGCCTCGCTGATCAATCGCAATACTGGTCAGCCAAACCTGCCGGAAAATGCCGCTCTTATAAAAACGATGATGGATGCGGTAAATAACACAACTCCGCCTGCGCCATTACGATAACGGTGATAGGGCAGCCTTATTTCCCCTTGAATTACGGGGATTTAAGGTTTATTCTGGTATTATGAGCCCTGTTCGGCTTCTTGCTTTGGATATGGACGATACCCTCCTTCGATCGGATCTTTCCATTTCGTATCGTACCCGGCATGCTGTCCGTAAAGCAGAAGCCAGGGGGGTTACGGTTGTTTTGGCTTCTACACGGGCGCCGGCTGTACTGGAACATTTTTCGGGAATCCTCGGGCTTAACAAAAAGCCGGGTTATCTGATTGCGAATAACGGGACGGTAATTCAGGAAAGTCATACCGGCGAGATACTGTTCGAACAGATGCTTCCCGCTGATGCCGCACTGCTGGTTTTTGATATGGCCGATGCGGAAGGTTTTGCAGTTCAGATATACGATGAAGATATCCTGTATGTTTCCCGGAATAACGAATTTTCCGGATATGATAAAAAAATTACCGGCCTACGACAGGTGGTGGTGGATAACTTCCGGTCAATGGTTGCTTCAGGCTGCCATAAACTCCTGATTCCCGGCGATCCCATGACCCTTAAACCGTTAGCCCGGCTTCTGGAAAACCTTACCGATGGAGCACAGATCCACGCCTGTAAACCGTACAGGCTGGAAGTCCTTCCTGCCGGTGCAGACAAGGGAAACGCCCTCCGCCTGATTGCGGAAAAATGTTCAATACCGCGTGAGGCAGTGCTGGCTGTGGGCGATTCCATGAACGATGAATCCATGCTCCGTTGGGCAGGTTACCCGGTAGCGATGAGCAATGGCGATTCAAAGCTAAAGGAAATTGCCGCCCTGGTAACGGAAAAATCCAACGACGAAGACGGTGTGGCGGAAATGATAGAACGCTACATTCTGGGAAATAAAACCCTGTCCGGGGTAACAGCAAACAAAATGAAGGTAAATTATGGCTGATAACGAAGAACCCAGGGCGGCAGAAACCGAACAGACGGCGGATGATAAAAATATCCCCTACAGCACTGCCGACGATACTCCTTCGGTGGTACTGGAACTTATCTATCAGCTTAAAATAAAAGATGTTATGTCAACTTCGGTAATTACTGCCGGGAAAAAAGATACACTGCGGCATATTCAGGGAGTAATGAAGGAGAATTCCATTACCTTCGTTCCCATTACCGAAGACAAGAAACTAATAGGGCTGGTATCCATCGCAGACATATTAACCGCATTGGACAAGGGTCATATTGATGCAACGGCAGAAGAAAAAATGACCCGTGACATAATCGTTCTTGATGCCGACAGGCCGCTTTCCTTTGCTATTTCCTCGCTTAATAAGTACCGCTATAACCACTTTCCGGTTATCAACAAGGAGAATGAACTTCAGGGGATCATTACGGCAAAAAATGTGATCAGCACACTTTTGGTTGAAATTAATAGAGAAGTACTCAAGCTGGAAAAGATCCATCAGAAAATAGATACGGGCGGTGCTTATTCGGAAATGGAATTTGCCTCGGAAAAACACGATTTTGAATCGGCCGGTCATGCCTCTACGGAAATTAAAAAAACCCTGAAAAAACGCGAAATAGATCCCCAGATCATACGGCGTGTAGCCATTGCCAGTTATGAGCTTGAAATTAACCTGGTTGCTCACTCAGACGGGGGCGCATTGGGCTGTTCAATTCAGGGCGATAAAGTAACGGTTGTCGCCACCGACAACGGTCCCGGAATTCCTGATGTAAACAAGGCTTTGCAGGAAGGATGGTCAACAGCCAGTGAATTGGTTCGTTCGCTTGGTTTTGGGGCCGGAATGGGTCTGGCAAATACAAAACGGGTAAGCGATGAATTTACAATTAGTTCAAAGGTAGGGGAAGGTACCACGGTACGTTCGGTAATTTTCCTTAATTCAACCAAAAATGAATAAGGAGAGTCATAATGACAATACGTGAAGCTGCTGCCATGCTGGGAGCGGAAATTATTCAGGATCAATTTGAAGATACTCCGCTGGCCGGGGCTTATACATCGGATCTTCTTTCCGATGTTATGGCCAATGCCAAAGAAGGCGGGGCGCTGATTACCATACAGGCACATAAAAACACCGTTGCGGTGTCGACTTTGGTTAATATTACTGTTATTATTCTCTGCAATAACAGACCTGTCCAGGATGATAATATGCTGGAAGCAGCCAAAGACGAAGGTATTGCGGTAATACGTACAACGGAAAATCAATTTACCGTATCGGGCAAATTATATACGGCGTTACATGGCGGCGCAGCGTAACATAGCATAGCTGTGCTGCAAAAGTAAACAGAGTTATTATGCTGGCGGATTTTCATAACCATTCGTGTCTTTCTCCCTGCGGTTCCCTGGATATGTCTCCGCGGGTTATTGCCGAAATTGCGGCGGAAAGAAATGTTAAAGTACTTGCCCTGACCGATCACAATTCCAGCCGGAATTGTCCTGCTTTTGCTTTCCATTGCAAGCGTCTCGGGATTATTCCCCTATACGGACTGGAAGTAACCACTCAGGAAGAAGTTCACATGCTTACGCTTTTTGCAGGGCTTAAAGAAGCCCTTGCATTTGGCGATTATATTTATTCGATTATTACTCCTTTTCCCAACAACCCGGAAATTGCCGGAGATCAGGTTTATGTAGACAATGACGACAACATTGAAGGTGAATTGGAATTCTATCTGTCCGGAGCGGCTGCAATAGGCGTGGGCGAACTTGGTCTTAAAACGTTGGAATTTGGAGGTATTGTTATTCCTGCCCATGTGGACAGACCTGCTTTTTCAATGTCGAGTCAGCTTGGCGTGGTTGTAAAGGGCCCCTGGGCGGCTGTGGAATGTGTCCAGATTCCGCCTTATGAAGTAATGGGAAACATTACTTCAGCGCTTCTCGAAACCCACAGCTTTCCCCTTATTCGCAGTTCCGATGCCCATTATACCGAACATATCGGCCGCCGGTCTTTTGAACTGGATGTTACGGCGGAAGAACTGCTTCCCAACGGCATTGATGGCGATGCGGATTTAAAGGCAGTTTTGCAGGCGCTGAAAACGCGTCCCCGGGACAGGTGGTAAATTAAGGTTTTATGTATTGCTCATTCATCTGCCATTCCAATAACCGCTGCTTAATCTCACGATCCTTGTCCGGTGCTATATGGACAGCGGCAAGGTTCTGTAAGATTATCTGATAAAGTTTATTTTTTTTGGTTACTTTATAAACTTCAATGGTATCGGCATACTGTAAATTCACCACATAGGAGCGGTGGG
>WRIX01000106.1:2207-7664 GCA_009782495.1 Treponema sp. | reverse complement strand
TCTGGCAGGAGGCATCGCTATGAACCACGTAATTATCGGTGCAGGGGCGGCCGGGGTTGCCGCAGCACGAACCCTGTTAAAAGAAATGGAAGACGACACCGTAACAATGATCTCCGAAGACACCGAAGTGTATTCACGCTGTATGCTCCACCGTTTTATTTCCGGTGAACGGACAGCGGATAGCATCAACTTTATTAACGACGGCCTTTTAAGCTATCGGCGTTTTAGCTGGATTAAAGGAAAGACTGTAACTCGCATCGACGGAGAAACCAAGACGGTGTACGCCGGTGAAGAAAAAATCGCCCAGGGCGATACGATCATCATTGCGACCGGTTCCAATTCGTTTACACCGCTGGTCGGCGATCTGAAGACGGCGAAGAATGTATACGGTCTCCGCCATTTGTCAGACGCACGGGCAATCGCGGATGCTGCAAAAAACGCGCAGAAGATTGCCGTGATTGGCGCCGGCCTTGTTGCCCTTGACGCTGTTGCGGGGTTGCTGGAGCTGGGAGAAAAGCTTGGGAAAACGTTTGACATCACCGTAGTGGAAATGCTTCCCACCATACTGGCGATCAACCTTGACGCCCATGCGGCGGAAAGCTACCAGCGGCTTTTTGAAAGCCACGGTGTCAAGTTCCTCCTTGCTAAAAAAGTGGTAAACACCAAGGGTAACGCCGAAGCCGTGAGCTCCGTAGAACTTGAGTCCGGTGAATCGATCCCCTGCGACATGGTGATTCTTGCTGTCGGCGTGCGCCCTGCCATTGGTTTTTGCGGAAGCAATGACGCCAATGCCGTCGGCGTTATCAAAACCGAAAGAGCTATTGTGGTAGATGACAAGCTGCAAACCAGCGTTCCGGGCATCTATGCCTGCGGCGATGCGGCTGGTCTGTCGGGGATTTGGCCCAACGCCCAGATTCAGGGACAGCTTGTCGGGCGGAACATCTCCGGGTGGAACCTCAACTACGAAGATCGCTTTGCAATTAAGAACACGGTGAATTTCTTTGACCTTGCAACGCTTTCTGTGGGCGAGTTTAACCCAAAAGAAGGGGACGAGGTTCTTATCCGAGAAGACCGCAGGAACTACCAGAAAATAATCCTTCGCGACGGCGTACCGGTGGGCATTGTGTATCAGGGTGATATCGGCGGCAAAGGCCACTGGCAGCACTTGATAAAAAACAAAATCCCCATAGACAAGCTGGGAAAAAGCCCGTGGAAAGTAAGCTATGCCGACTTCTGGGCATGCGAAGATAACGGGGAGTTTAAGTACGCCCAATAATTGCGATATAATTCCCGTTAACTGACTCGTAAATTTTTCTCGCAAAGGCGCAGAGGTGGGAGAACGCGGAGGAAGATTTCTCACGGAGGCACGGAGACACGGAGGAATAATCTCACGCGGAGGCACGGAGAGGGGGTTGCCGCCAACTGGCCAGGACTTCTATTTCGTCTTTGCTTGTGCTGGTAAAGCGGACATTGAAAACATTTATCCGTTGTATATCCTGCCCAAATTTACTGAATAATCCTGGACTCATTTCAATTACGGCATCAGCAAATGAGTGAAGTGCCGGAACAGCCTTAATCCCTTCGCCGGCATTTACCAGTTGCTGGTAACGAATGTATTGTCCAAGCAGTGCTTTAAAGTACCGATCTCGTTCCGCTGTTGTCGTTGCCGTATAAAGACCGGTTAGAATATTGGTAATTAAAACAGTCGGCTCGGTAGATTGCCGCCCGATATTGGAAACCGCCGGTATTAGAGCGTTCTGGGTGCTGACGGTATTGACGCCATTTTGATTGAATTCGGCAGTGTTTCTAGCCATCGCCGTTTTTAATGCGTCCAGTGAATTAGCAGATAATTCTTTTGTGTTATTTCTCGCATCTGTATATCTCAATGTATAATGTCCATTTTGCGGATTGCGCATCAAGACAGCATTATATCCGCCTGTTGGACTTCCGCTTGTAAAACTAATCTTCCCAAACTCCTCATCCACCACCTCGGCTATAAAGGCGCGTATGTTGTCGCGGTAATACGTCTCTATTTCCGCGCGGGTAACGTTGCTTTTGCTGCTGATAAAGCGGAGCATTTCTTCGTACCGGCCGATGCGGTCTGTGTTGCGGGGGTCGAGGTAGCGTATCTCCACGAGTTCTTTGTAGGTTGCCGCGCCGAGTTTTAATCCTGATAAACGGGGGTTATCCGCCGGCAGTATTTTGTCTGCTTCGACAGGGCGGATTTTTTTGACAGGGTCAGAATAGTATGACAAAAGAGCAAACTCGAGAGGAGTGTCAATTCCTTGCTCACCACCAAGATCACCAAATGTCCTTCTATCTGTTCTTGGGGCAGACATAATATAATTGCTAGTTACATTTACAATTCCGTTTTGGAAATTAAAATAAATACCGTATATTCTTAAATTTAAAAACGATTGCCCAAAGGCGCCAGTCGCCACCATAACAAATAGCAAGGCTGCAATGGTCTTTTTCATAGGGGAGATTGTAGCATGGAAGGGGCAAAAAGTAAAGTGCAAATAGCAGAGAGCAAAGGACATTATTTTTGATTAACTCCGTGTCCTCTGTGATCTCTGTGCCTCTGTGTGAAATTCTTCTTTGCGGCGGCTTTGCGGCTTTGCGGCTTGGCGAGAGGTCTTCTTCGGGGGGCTTGATTTTCAGCAAGTTTGGGCTGGTCTGATGGAAAATCGGGAACAGATAAAAGATACTGAACGCATTGTAAAAGAAGTAGGTGAAGGCCTCAATTTGCATGGCGATAAACGTTCATTCTTGGGAGCGGTTGGGCAACCATCAAGACCATTTTGAAGGGCGTTTGGCAATCAAAGTATTTGTTACATCCCATATTTCATCCGGAAACTGAGCAGCTATTATGTGATTTTCCTGTATTTTTCTCATACATTTAACACTGAACTCAGAAACAAAATCATAACAATATTTCTCAAATGGCGAGAGTATTAGAAACTTTCGTCCAAGTGAATGAGTTATCCGCAAAGGTTCCAGCAGATCAGAATCATTGGAAACAAGCACGGCCATATCAAACAGGTTTAAGCAGGCATCTCTTACAAGGTGCGCTGCAATATTAACATCAGAACGCTTTTCTTCTGTTTTAAGAACATTAAGTTTCTTTATGTTTGTCGTACCATCAGCGTTCTGTATACAGGTTATTGGATAAGCTGGCATAGACGCAGGATTCTTGGAAAACCGCCCCTTTACTATGTTAATACCGTCTATAGTCATAAGCGCCTTGTAATATTCTTTTTGTCTTGATGGTGATTTATCCCCCGGATAAAATGCGTTTATATCAGTTGTATAGAAATTGATTTGCTCTAAATTGTAATCGCCCCGCAAGAATTGCTTAACCAGTTTTTAGGGGTCAAGCCATCGCAATTTACGCCGATGGGAATTGACAATAGGGTCATCTTTATGTTTTAAACGGCCATAAAATAAGTTATAGCCATCTATATAAACTCTGATGCGCAGAAAAGCCTCTTAAAATAATATGGGGGCTTGCGCCCCCCCCCAAAGTCGTAACTCTGAGCTATTATGGAATAATAATAACCTATTCAGAAATAAATGTCAATCTCGTGGAGCACGCAAGGAGCTGTCAATATCACTTCTTTTCTTCTTTGCGGCTTCGTGTCTTAGCGAGAGGTCTTCTTCCCAGAAACTGTTTTCGTAATGCGTTATCCTTTTGCCGCCTGGTGGTACAGTTCCGCATACTGCAGCGCCGATTTGTTCCAGGAAAAATCCTGCGTCATGCCGTGCAGGCGCATTGCGTCGATGTCTTTCTTTTTGTTGTACCACGCCCAGACTGCCCAGCCGATGGTGTCGTAGATTGAATTGGGGCTCAGGTAATCGAACATAAAGCCCGTTCCTTCGCCGGTTTTCTGGTTGTAGTTTTGTACGGTGTCGGCGAGGCCGCCGGTGTTTCGTACAATGGGAATGGTTCCGTAAGCAAGCGAATACATTTGGTTGAGTCCGCAGGGTTCGTAAAGGCTGGGCATCAGGAAAAAGTCGGAGCCTGCTTCGATAAGGTGGGAGAGTTCTTCGCTGTAACCGATCTCGGCCTTAAAGTTGGCAAGCCTCCCGGCAAGGTTGGTGATCTCATGTTCCGCCCAGGCTTCTCCCGATCCAAGAAGGACAAACTGAAGATCCATGTTAACGCAAAAAGAAAATGCCGATCCGAATGACGGGCCGAAAAGATCTCCGATACCTTTTTGTTCGGCAAGACGGCTGATCATACCGACAACCGGAACCTTTGTTGATTCGCTCAGGCCAAAGTATTTCTGCAAGGCTTTTTTTGCCTTGGCTTTTCCTTTCATGTTTTCCGCGGAATAGGGGGCGGGGATGTAGGTGTCTGTAGCAGGGTTCCACACTTCCGTGTCGATGCCGTTGAGGATTCCCGAGTACGCCTCTCCCCGGTCGCGGAGCGGGCCGTCCAATCGGAATCCGCCCTCCTGTCTTAACGTTTCCTTTGCATAGTTGGGGGATACTGTGTTAATTCTGTCTGCACTGATAATTCCCGCTTTAAGGTAATTCATCATGTTCCAGTCGTCAAAGCCTGCCTGGTAAAATACGTCCCAGCCAAGGCCGGTGCAAAAGAATGAATCCTTGGAATAAATCCCCTGGTAGCCGAGGTTATGAATCGTCAGAACCGATACGGTTTTTTCGAACGATTCGTTTTGTTCGCTGAACGAACTGGATGTACTGTGGGCGCGGTACTTTTCTCCATGCCGCAGGAATACCGGAACCAGGGCGGCAGGCCAGTCGTGTGCGTGGAGTATGTCGGGGTACCAGCCGATTTTTCTGCACAGTTGAAAACATGCCTTGCAAAAAAAAGCAAAACGGCGGGGGTTGTCCAGAAAATCCGGTTCGATAGCGTTGCCGTATATTCCTTCCCTGCCGAAAAACCCTTCATGGTCGATAAAGTATGTCTGAACCGGTTTTGCGCCGGTTTGCCCGCCTGGTAACTCTGCGGTATAGATAGCGCACCATTCTTCGCCGCCGGCCATGGGGACGCCCATAGCCCCTTCCAGTTTTTTTAGCTGATCGCGGTCGACGGCATAGTAGCGGGGCATGACAATCCGTACTTCGTGTCCCAGCGAAGCAAGCGCCAGTGACAGTGAAGAAACAGCGTCGGCAAGCCCGCCGGTTTTGGCAAAGGGCACCGCCTCGCTGGTACACATGAGTATTTTTAATTTATTTTCGCCGGTTTTTGCCATCAGGTGCCTTCTATTAAAAAGATTCTACCATGGAAAGAGCGTTTTCTTTGATAAGGCGCAGGCCTTTCTCATGGTCGCCCAGTTTAAAGATCACCACGGCCTTTCCTTCTTTTCCTTCAAGCGATGCGTAGAGGTATTCGATATTCACATTGGCTGTTTTAAAGATGTCCATTACCTTTGCAAGGCTTCCCGGTTTGTCTTCCAGTTCCACTGCCGCCACATTGGTAATGCGTGT
>WRIX01000106.1:0-1769 GCA_009782495.1 Treponema sp. | reverse complement strand
TCACTTTCGATACGGTTCCGCAGTTCTTCCAGCTTTCTGGTTTCGTCGCTGAAGAATTCCTGTTTTACTTCCACATGAAGTTCTACTTCGTCCAGTTGTTTTTCGCCGCGGTTTATTACGATTAGGTATGCTGGCTCGGTTCCTTCGATTGCAAAGAGGGCGTGTTCGATTTGACTGGGGAACACATTTACCCCGCGGATGATCAGCATGTCGTCGGTCCTGCCGAAAAGGCGGTGCATCCTTACGGTGGTTCTGCCGCAGCTGCACTCATCGTCCATAAACCAGGTGATGTCCCGGGTCCGGTAGCGGAGCAGGGGCGTTCCTTCCTTGGTCAGGGTGGTAAAGACCAGTTCTCCCTTTTCGCCTCGCTGTTGGGCTTTTTCTGTTTTGGGATCGATGATTTCCGGATAAAAGATATCTTCGTTGATATGCAGGCCGTTCTGCGCTTCACATTCAAAGGCAACACCTGGGCCGATAATTTCGGTAAGGCCGTAGATGTCGTAGGCTTTCATCCCGTAGCGGGTTTCTATTTCCTTACGCATGTTTTCGCTCCACGGTTCGGCGCCGAAACAGCCCTTGCAAATCGGCAGCTTTTGTAAATCAATTCCCGCAGCTGCCGCTTCTTCGGCCATGTACAGCGCGTACGAAGGAGTGCAGGTAAGCATTGTCGAACCGAAGTCTTCCATTACCATAAGCTGCCGCGCTGTGTTCCCGCTTGACATGGGCAGCACTTCCGCTCCAAGTGTTAGCGCCCCGTAGTGAGCGCCGGCCCCTCCGGTAAAAAGGCCGTAGCCGTAACAGTTCTGCACGATATCGTCCCTGGTACAACCGCCTGCCGCCATTGTTCGCGCCATTGATTCGCGCCAGATGTCGATGTCCTTTTGAGTGTACTCGTCGACCACCGGTTTGCCGGTTGTGCCCGAACTCATGTGAACTTCGACAACCCGGTCTTTTGGACACGCCAGAAGACCGTGAGGGTACAACTCCCGTAAATCATCCTTGGTGGTAAAGGGAAGTTTTTCTATATCGGTAATGCTGTGAAGGTCGCTTGCTTTTACTTTTAGCTCGTCCATCTTTTTCCGGTAAAACGGTACGTGTGCATACAGTGTTTCTACCAGGTTTTTCAGGTTGGCCAGCTGGAGTTTTGCCCTTGCTGTTTTTTCCATGCACTCATAGGCCGGGTTGTAGATCATAGTGATACTGTACCATAAAAAAGGAGGGCAGGGGAAGAAGTGGGCACTTCCTACCCCCATATTTAGTGTAAGTCAATGAAGAGACACTAAGCGAAAATGGTATCAGATTGCCATTGCGTGTCCCGCTGCCATTGAATGTCCCTTGTATTGATAAATGTTGCTGAAAACCAGGAAAAACAGTATCATTAAAGCATGAACGAATATATCATCACTTTATTTTGGGATGATGAAGCTTCGGTGTGGATAGCTGAAAGCCCGGATATACCGGGCCTTATTCTTGAGTCTCGTTCTTTTGACGAACTCATTAAAAGAGTAAAAACTGCAGCTCCCGAGCTTCTTGAAATCAGCGGAACAAGGCAGCCGGAGATAAAACTCCATTTTAAAGCCGAACATTTAGCGGTTGTGGCATAATGGCAGAATATGAAAAGAAAGTCAGAAAAAAACTAACAGAATATGGCTGCTACAATGGTATCATGAAACGAGCCGGAATTAGTTTTCATTTTTAGATATTTTAAGGCAAATTTTTATCTATTATCCTATCAATTTTTCCCTGCAAAGTGACAGGCTTACAATGGA
>WRIX01000105.1 GCA_009782495.1 Treponema sp. | reverse complement strand
TGTTGAAGCCGGTGCATTAACCGGGATAGTTACACGCTGGGATTTTTTGCAGTACAAGAAGCAGCGCGAAGATCCCGGTATTGAAAGCGAACCTTATGAAACGGATACTCCCTGATTAAAGCCAGGCCAGAACTTTTGGGGCCTGCCTGTCAAGGCTTGGCAGCGCCTGCCTGTTAAGGTTAGGCAGTACCCACCTGTCTGGCCTTGACAGCTCCCACCTGCCAAGACCAGACAGCACTTGCTGATTCGTTACGCTTCTTCCAGGATAAAACTGCTGGTTATAACTCGCGGGGTTTTGAGTTGTCTGGTGTTCGAGCCTGCAAACTGGGTGCGGATTTCTATGCGGTTCTCTACCCACTCGGTTTTTGGGGCTATGCCGATTACCTTGGTGGGGAGGTTTTCGATAATACGGTTTACCTTGACGGCCTTGGAAGGGTCGTCTACGGGGACAAAGTACACGCCGACTGTTGGGTCGTCTCCTGCTATTTTGAGTTTGCTGCCGTGGATAATAAATGCATCGCCTGCGGTATACAGGGTGTTGGTTGAGTTTTCGTCTGTGTCCACGAACTGGTCTATCCAACCCGAAGTGTCGGCAAGGCCGGTTATGTCCACGGAGATTTTATCTATCAACTTACGTAATCCGGAACGGATACCGAACCGGAAGCTGATAGGGTTTTTCGTTTGATCGTGGGCTTCGTTTACCGAGTTAAACGTGCCGCCGATGTTGGGGTAAATACTGTAATACCCGTTATTAACGGCGAACCCGTCACACAGTTGGTAGGCTACCTCGTCGTTGTATTGGTGTACATAGTCAATAAGGTCTTCCAGCTTGCCGGTAAAGCCTGCGCGTGTCTTCATAATGGCGCAGACTTCTTCCATGGACAAGGTTTTATCGCTGTCGGTACGGGCGATGTACGCGCCCTCGACCTTGGGGAGATAATTCGGGTACAGCTTTACCCGGATATGATGCAGGACTCTTTCTACATCGGTAATAGATGGCATAATATGCCTCCTTGAGTATTAGGGCTGATCCCAAGACGGTAACACCGCCGTATCTGATATTGGATCAGCTTCCTTTACTGAGAATGTGAATGTTTTTTGTTATTGGATTTATTAATGGTTTATTACTTGGTGTTTTTAATTGCGGTTATTAAATAGATACCGTGTTTTCTACATATTCAACTCCTTCGCCGCATGGATGCGGCTGTAACAATTGCTTTAGATGAAGTTTTTCGTAGAAAAACTTCAGGCTGAAAAAACAGCATGGATGCTGTTTTTTCAGCACTCCTATATGTGGTGTTCCGTTACGCCGGAAGCGCTACACGATTTTGGTAGTTCCGTTGCGTGTAATACCGGCGCTTTTGCAATGCGAACAGTTTCTTTAGTCTGCATATTTGCAACCATGCTATACATTTGGACAAGGATTGCCCCCCATAAATCCGAGGCAATTTCCGCAACAGAAACATTCAACAGATAATTTGCATGAAAGGCTACTGTGCGCCAATCTTTTATATCTTCACAGTCATAAGAAGCTCCAGAAACATCTATCTTTATTACAAGATTGCGGTTCAATACAGCATTAATCTCTGGGAGATCTCCTCCTGCTGCAGTGCCAAGTGGGGCTACAGTCCAGGCATCTTTAAAATTGTTCTCTATAATCGCTTTCTGGCTGGCTGTCAGACCTGCCGGGAAATTAATGGTTACCGTGCCTTCAAACTTATCAGGAGTAGGAACGACATACGAACTTGCCCCTGTCAATCCTGCAACACTGTCCCCGCCACCGCCGCCACCACCGCAGCCTGCTGCTATGAATAATGGCATGGCAGGTATCAGCCATAAAGCCAGTGCTACTCGTCTGCCTATCTTTGTTTGTGATTTCATACATTGCTCCCATACATGACAGAATTAAACCGACGTATTAATTACTCGTTTTGCAATGCAAACTTGCTTATTGCATAAATGAAAGCTGAAAGGCGCTATTTGCAGCATATTTGGGCATTTTTAATACATTTTTCTATTAAATACGAACTTTAAGGTAAATTCTTACTTGCTAAGTGTTAATTTTTATGTCATTATCTTCAATAGTATTTGGCGTTTTCTATGTAACTATAAAGTGCTAGATTAAAACGTCCCTTTATTTTAATCGCTATTCTTTGCTAACTGCTCCTTGTCCTCTGCGATCCCTGCGCCTCCGTGGCTTTGTGAGAACCTTCTTCTGTGTTTGCCGGAAGTGTCAGGCACACTTTCCGTTTATATTCTCAGTAAAATTTCTTTTTTCGCGGACTTTCCCTTTGGCAGAGCAGCGATTTCAAGCCCCATGCCAAGACTATCCAGATAATCTATTAGTGTAGAAATTCGTATGTCCTTCCGGCGCTCAAGTTTGGATACAGCCGTTTGGGAAAAATTGGCCACATCTACCTGCTTAATACCGCATTTATCACGCAATTCCTTAAGCCTGATGTTAAGGAGTTCCTGTTCACAGAGCTTTCGGGCCTTAGCCAGAACCTCTGGTTTAATTTTTTTGTCAAGTTCGCTAATCGGGTGGAATTCCATTTTACTTCTCCTTCATTTTAGCTTTCTTCTCCAGATAAACAGTGTAGATTTGCTCTGCTTCTCTTATCAGATCCTTGTAAAATTTCTTTTGGTTTTTGCCTTTTTTGTCCCCGCCGATGAGGAGCAGCCCTTTTCGTTCAGGATCAAAAATATAGGCAACTCGAAATTCATGGGTATCTGTTTTGGCGCGAAGTTCCTTGAGATTAGCCAGTTTCTTGCTTCCCTTGAGTGTATCTGCATAAGGACGGCCTAAATTCGGGCCTTCTTCGCCAAGCAGGAAAGCTCTGGAACGGATAAGCGCCATATCATCCTCAGTTTGCTCAAGAAGCCATGCATCAAAATACTCCGTAGTGATTATTTCCCAGACACCCATAACATAAGGGTATGCCTTTTAGTTCATATTGTCAAGATAACGGAAGTTGAGCAATTTTTGCTCTTTGCTAACTGCTTCTTCCCCTCTGCGATCCCTGCGCCTTAGCGTGAGAAATTCCCAAAAAAAGTTCAGCACCCGGAACCAGGCTGGTTCAAGCTTGTCGCACAAGGCTTGTGGGGTGTCAAGTCCTCACTTGCTCTCTCGCACTTACCATGTTATGGTTACTCAAAGGACTATATGTAAGTGGAGATTTTCGTCAAATGCGTCCCGTCTGCGTTCAAGCATGACGTAACCGAGGCGAACATTCGCCATGCTATACTGAACTGGCGGTATGACGACGTTGTTGAAGACGATCCCCACAAGCATCTGTTGATAGGATTTGACCACAATGCAAATCTGCTGGAGATAATGTATAATGTAATTGATGAGCAAACAGTGCGGGTATTTCATGCCATGAAATGCACCAATGAACACCGTGCGCTTATTAACATTTAGGAGAAAACTATGTCTGATTTGACTGATGAAGAATATGACGCTTTGGACGAACATTATACCAAAAATCCGCCAAAATTATCCGGTAACGGCAAGAGTGGCTTTTTTGCAAAACATGCGGAAAAAGGGAGCTCACTCATTTTTATTGATGATCTTTCAGCCGACTGGCTACGTATCAAGGCTACAGCCGCCCATACCACTCCCGAAGCGATCATCAGCGAACTGGTTCGCAAAGAAATAGCCGCCGTGTCTTAGTGAGAGACATTCCGAAAAACTGTCTTGTCAGAAACCTGTCTCTTTCCATGACATTATCCGGGCATTAAACTTGTATTGGCACATATCCTCAAACTATAGTACAATTATATTAACTCCGATTCCGCCGCAGCTAAGACTGTGAACCGATGTTACAGTTATGCCCGGCGGAACGATACGGCATAAGCGGAAACACTTGTGCCCACCATTGTGTAAAGGGGAAAACCATGCAAAAATCTTTTTCTTTCCGTGTTATTATGTTGGCTGCTCTGCTGCTTCTGGCGCAGGGCTTTGTCGTTTATGCCCTTGGTGATCAGGAAAGCGGTTCCGCTGTTTCCGTAAAAGGCAAAATCATCCTTTCCACTACAACCAGTACCCAGGATTCCGGTCTGCTCAACTACCTTCTTCCCGTATTCACCCGTGAAACAGGCTGGCAGGTAGATGTTATATCGGTAGGAACCGGGGCAGCTCTTCAGATGGGCCGGGACGGCAATGCAGATGTACTTTTGGTTCATGCCAAAGCCGATGAAATCAAATTTGTTGCAGACGGCTGGGGGGTTAGGCGTTACGATGTAATGTATAATGACTTTCTTATTGTTGGACCGGATCTTAAAGCTATCCGCCATAACGGAAACATAATACAAACCTTAAAGGACATTGCCGCCGGGAATCTTCCCTTTGTATCCCGCGGGGATGATTCGGGGACTCACAGAATGGAAAACAATCTCTGGAAAGCTGCCGGGATAGATCCGAAAACCTTGTCCAGGTACACTTCCACAGGGCAGGGCATGGGCGCTACATTACAGATGGCCTATGAACTAAAGGCTTACACACTTACCGACCGGGCTACCTGGCTGACTCTGACGAAAAACAAAAGTATAAATCTTCCCGCAGTATGCGAAAAGGCAGAGGATCTTCTGAACTACTACGGAGTAATTGCCGTAAATCCTGCAAAATACCCGAAGGTGAACGCTGAGGGCGCGCAGGTTTTTGTCGAATGGATGATCAAGCATTCATCCCAAAAGCTTATCGGCCAGTTCGGAATAAAGGAATTCGGTAAACCGCTCTTTACACCCAATGCCATTGCAAACAGGTAGAAGAGTTGAACGACGCAGGGTTTTTCGGCTTTAGTTCCGAAACATTGGGCATTGTCGGTATAACCCTGCGGATGTCTTTTCTTTCGACTTTAATTGCGTCTGCTTTGGGAATCGTCCTGGGACTTTTGCTGGAAAGAAGCAGTTTTCCGGGAAAGCGCATCGTTGTACGGCTCTGCCGTACCCTTATGGGAACGCCGCCGGTAGTGGCGGGTCTTGTGGTGTACCTCCTTCTTATGCGCCGGGGGCCTTTGGGGTTTCTGGGAATTCTTTTTACCGTGCGTGCAATGGTAATTGCGCAGTCGCTGATTATCACGCCAATTACCACCGGTATGATCTATACCTACGCAACACGTTCCGCACAAAAGATTCGCGCCTTTGCAAAAACAATGGGAGCCGACCCTTTTCAAACGCAACTTCTGTTTGTCAGAGAGATGAGCGGAGAAATTTACTTTGTGATCATTACGGCTTTCAGCAGGGCAATAAGCGAAGTTGGAGCAGTGATGATCGTCGGCGGCAATATCCAGTACAAAACCAGAACCATGACAACCGCCATTTCCATGCTTCGCAACACCGGAGATTTCGCTCAGGGTATCGCTCTGGGCGTACTGCTTCTTATCATCGCCTTTATACTCCAGTCCCTTTCCGATCTTGTCCGCAAAGGGGAAACTCCGGAGGAAAACATTTAGTTCATGACACTCACCGGGGTAACAAAAAAACTGGGCGATTTCTTTCTTAACATCGAAGAGCTCGCCATTCCCGGTCCCGGGATATACGGCCTTGTAGGACCTAACGGTTCAGGTAAATCTACCCTGGCAAAACTCATGGCAGGGCTTCTTGATCCGGACAGCGGCAGCATCGACGTCGAAGGACTCACGTCCAGAGAGATAACGTTTATTGCCCACAAGCCCTACATGATGGACGATACGGTGTATAATAACCTGGTGTATCCTCTCAAGCTGCGTAAAACAAATCCCGATCCTCATCTTGTTCAAGACCTTTTGGAGAAGATGGGATTTACCAAACGGGAAAAACAAAAAGCCCGAAGCCTTTCCGGCGGCGAACAGCAAAAACTCGCATTACTGCGCGCTCTGATTTTTAAACCGCGTCTTATTATTGCCGACGAAGCGATGACGGCTCTGGACATTGACAGCCTGGATCTTTTTGAAAAAATGATCCTTGATGAACAAAAAAAGGATCCTATAATCTGGATTATTATCAGTCATCAGATGTCTCAAATCAGGCGGCTCGTGAATCATGTTTATTTTATGCATAACGGAAAAATAGAAACCGATGGAGCAACAGAAGATTTATTTACGGTGAATTCAAATCCCTATCTTAAACAATACCTTCGTGCTTATGGGGATGGTATTTCCAAATCAGGGGAACACCAGTGAAGCTCTTCACGGTAGATACCATTGACGATGCACGGGAAAAACTTTTAAAGGCTTGCGGCCATCCAACGTCCCCATTGCTTAAAACCAAAACAATTTCTTTAGATGAACTATCAAGCTATGCCAATACGGCAGGCCGCGTTCTTGCGGAAGATATCTATACTGCCTGTGATATTCCCGCTTTCCGCCGTTCAACCGTAGACGGTTATGCCGTAGTTGCAGTTGATACCGCTGCAGCCGGAGAATCTATTCCCGTATTTTTAAAACTAATCGGTGCCGTTTCTATGGGAAAGACTGCGGACGTTACAATACATCCCGGTGAATGCGCTTATGTACCCACCGGCGGCATGATCCCCGATGGCGCAGATGCTATGGTGATGATTGAGTACGCTGAAAGCACTGGCGATAATGTTGCCGTTTACGAAGCGGTTGCCCCCGGTGCAGGTGTCGCAGAGCTGGGCGAAGATCTAACAAAAGGGGCGCTGCTGCTTTCCAAAGGCAAAGCGCTGCGTGCTCAGGAAATTGGCGCCCTGGCTGCTGCGGGAATAATAACGGTTCCTGTTTATGCGCCGCTCACCCTTACCCTCATTTCTACCGGCGACGAACTTGTTCCGCCGCAGCAGAATCCACGACTGGGCGAAGTCAGGGACATCAACACTCATGCCCTTGGAGCGCTGGCTGTACGAAGGGGTTATGACGTGCTTGCTGCCCATGTACTTCCCGACGACGAGGAACGCCTGGAAACAGCAGTCAGAGAAGCGATGACGGCAAGCAATGTGGTTGCTGTTTCCGGAGGGAGTTCACAAGGGGAAAAAGATCTTACCGCAAAAATAATCGGCCGCATTGCAAAGCCCGGTGTTTTTACTCACGGTCTTGCCGTAAAGCCCGGAAAGCCTACGATCCTTGGTTGGGATGAAGAAAGTAAAACAATAATTACAGGGCTTCCCGGTCATCCTGTTTCGGCAATGATGGTTTTTGAAATTATTCTGGGCTGGCTTATTGATACACTGTTTAACAAGCCCTTGCCATTTACTGTCCCGGCACGGATTTCCTGTAACATTCCCGGATCGCCGGGAAGAACCCTTTTGTTGCCTGTGATACTCCGCAACGAAGGCGAATCATACATTGCCGAACCGGTGTTCGGAAAGGCAGGGATGATCGTTACGTTAACACGCGCGGACGGTTACATCATCATCGATAGGAACAAAGAAGGCCTTAAAAATGATGAACCGGTATTGGTTAATGTGTTTACCTGATCCCAATGTGCAACTGCGTTGCCTGGTGCCATTGCGTGAATGCTCCGAATGTATTACAGTGAAAAAATGGAGATTAGCAAAATGGGACATGTAAACACACAAATTACGTTGAAAAACATAAAGGATAAATTCAAGGCAGAAGTAGGGATCATACAAAAGAATGAAATCCGACAGGCAACTATTGACGTAATGGTTGACACAGGAGCGACCATGCTGGTTATCAATAAAGAACTTTTTCAGCAACTCGGGCTTGACGCTGCCGAAGAACGGGAAATAACGCTTGCAAATGACACAAAGGAAACATGCACAATAACAGAGCCTATAGAA
>WRIX01000104.1:3300-7970 GCA_009782495.1 Treponema sp. | reverse complement strand
CCCTACAGTCCAAAAGTGCTGATTGCGCGAATCCGGGCAGGATTGCGGAGACAGGAAGAGGGAGCAACAGAAAATACTTTTTGGCAGCAGGGAAAACTTCGTCTGGATGCAGGCCGGCACGAAGCTTATTGCGATGAAAAGCTGCTCGATCTTTTTGCCACTGAGTTTGCCCTGCTTCAGCATTTTATTTCTCACCCGGATTTGGTTTTTTCACGCAACCAGCTGATTGCCGCCATCCGGGGGCCGGGATATCCGGTAACGGATCGATCAATAGATGTGCAGATACTGGGATTACGTAAAAAATTGGGAGCGGCAGGGAATATGATCGAAACAATACGCGGCGTGGGTTACCGCTTCAGGGTTTCATCAAGAGAGGATGAGCATGACAATATTCCGTAAAAGTCTTGTAACTTTAGGACTTGCAACCTTTGCCCTGGTATCTGCCCTGGTAATTTCGGTTCTTGTTTTTATGAATTCCCTTTACTATGATACAAACGCCAGGGCATTAAGCAATACCGCATCCGCAGTATTCTCTGTTATTTCCGAAGAACAACTTCGTGATTATTTTGAAACAGGAACAGCAGGCCGGCACTTCTCCTATAATGATAATCATTACCGTCTTACTTTAATAGATAAAAACGGAGAAGTGCTTTGGGATTCCAGGGTGGAAGACCGAATGGTAAATCATCTGGACCGGGAAGAAGTGCATGCGGCTCTGGAAGGCCGTGAGGGGAAAGCATTGCGGAATTCTCTTAGCGCGGGGATCAGGCAATTATATGCAGCCCTGCCTGTAAAAGATTCCTACGGTACAGTAACAGGCGTGTTCCGCCTTGCCGTTGAAGTTCCCAGTTTTTGGCAGCGTGTTTCCGCAGCAGTACTGCCTTTCCTGTGTTTTGCGGCAGTTCTTGTGTTTGCTGTTTTTATGGGTATCTTTTATTTTTCCCGCTCATTATCGCTTTCCCTGGATCGCCTGGTGAATATTGCTCTGGATACCGGAGAATTCCGCCATATTGATACGGGTGCAGGAGAAGAAACTGCGCTGGCTTCGCAATCGGCGCTGGCTTCACAAGCGGAGGAAATACTTACCCTGGAAAAAGCATTGCGAAGCATGTCGTCAGAACTCAAGCTGCGGCTTGGTGAAGCCACAACAGAAGGCAGGCGGCTGGAAGCGATTTTAAACAGCATGTCCGAGGCAGTAATTGCTATGGACAGTAATCTTCTTTTATTGCTGGTAAATCCGTATGCCAGAACACTGTTCAGCCTGGAAAACCGCAGTACACAAAAATTGTCCCTGCTGGAAGCAACCCATTCAACAGAACTGGAATGGATTGCCAGAAAAGTTTTGGAAACCGGAACACCTCAAGAAACGGAACTGTGCTTCCATTCCGGCGGTGCAGAACGGCGTTTCCATGTTTCAATTACGCCCTTTGGAACCAATGGATCCGGAGGGATTGTCATAGTTATGGATGACCTTACCCGCATTACCCGGCTTGAACAGATACGCAAGGATTTTGTAGCCAATGTTTCTCATGAACTGCGTACTCCAATACAGATCATGAAAGGCTTTTCCGAAACCATATTGGATTTACCGCTTCTCTCTCTGGAAAAGGCCGATTCTGCAGAGAATGAACAGTTACGTCATTATATCGGGATTATCCAAAAAAATGCCGGTATTATGGAAAATCTGATAAGCGATCTATTAAGTCTTGCCAATCTGGAAGATGAAAACGGAATACGTCCTGACAAGGAAGAATTATTGCTGATGCCGCTTTTTGAAGAAGCAATCACTTCTGTGGAACTTCAGGCAAAAAAAATGCAGACCGAAATTATTGTAGAATGTTCTCCGGATTTAAAAGCAAAACTGTACGGTTCCTTTATCATTCAGGTTTTGGTAAACCTTCTGGACAATGCAATCAAATATTCGCATAAATCTTCACAGGTTTGGGCCCGGGCTTTTCTAAAAGATAATTGCCTGGTTCTGGAAGTAGAAGATAATGGTATTGGTATTCCTTCCGAACATCAGGAACGGCTCTTTGAACGCTTTTACCGGGTAGACAAAGCCCGCAGTAAAGAAGCGGGCGGTACGGGCCTGGGTCTTGCCATTGTACGTCACATTGCCCTGCTGCACGGCGGCAAGGCAGAAGTAGAAAGTCATGCCGGGGAAGGGTCTGTGTTTAGGCTAAGAATACCGCAAAAAGATTAGCTAAACCATTTTCCAAAACTGAAGTGTTTGAAAATCTTCAGCAGAAAAAACTACAAATTTTTTACAATTAATTTCCGTCCGGTAAAAAAGAAACCTGACCGGCCTGACTACTAAAATTGAATTCAATTTTAGTGGTCAGGTGGTCAGGCGCCTTTCCGAGTACGTCTTCGCAGAAGACCTAAGGTTGCATAGCAACCTCGGCCGCTTTTCTTTAACCGCGTTACAGCAGTTTGTTTAAGCGGCCTTCCGATTGTAATTACTGCAGAAGCTGGAGAACCGATTGTGCCTTCTGATTGGCCTGCGCAAGCATTGCTGTACCTGACTGTAAAAGGATCTGGTTTGTAGTGTACGTAACAGTCTCGTGGGCCATGTTGGTATCGCGGATACGGGACTCGGCAGCCTGCATATTTTCGGCTCCGATATCCAGGCCGCGTACGGCATGTTCCAGGCGGTTTTGGTAGGCGCCAAGATCAGCTCTTTGTTTGTTGATCTTTTTCAGCGCTTCGTCGACGACTCCAATGGCACGGTTGGCGCTGTCCGGGCTGGACAGAGAAATTTTTGACTCATCAGCAACATTTCTGACGCCAAGAGCCTTGGCGGACATTGTGCCGATAAACACTTGCATCCGCTGATCCATATTAGCACCGATATGGAGCCACATGGATGCGGTAACCACGTTTTCGCCGATAAGGCGGCCAAAGCGTCCGGTAAGCAGGGTCATACCGTTGAACTGGCCGTGAGATGCAATCCGGTCTACTTCGTCGACAAGCTGGGAGATTTCCACCTGGATGTACATCCGGTCTTCTGCGGTATAAATACCGTTGGAAGACTGTACTGCAAGTTCACGTACGCGCTGCATGATGTCTTCGGTTTCCTGAAGGTATCCTTCCGTAACCTGAATGAACGAAATGCCGTTCTGGGCGTTTGTTGACGCCTGGTTCAAGCCTCGGATTTGAGCCCTTAACTTTTCGGAAACAGCGAGTCCGGAGGCATCGTCACCGGCGCGGTTGATGCGCAGGCCGCTTCCCAGTTTTTCCATGTTCTTATCCAAAGCAACATTGGTAACCTTAAGGGATCTGTCAGCGAACATTGCGCTTAAGTTGTGGTTGATTATCATACTATACACTCCTTTGGCAGATTTCGGCAGATATTTATCCCCATGACAAATACTGCCGCGGCTTCCATGCCGTACTTGCTATTAAGTTACACTTAATAACAAGTGCGGATTTTCCAACGGAAAATCCGTTTGATTTTGGTTCTTTATGTTATTAAAGAAACCGTGCCTTGATTTTCCTTTCGAAAATCCGGAACCCTCGACCCGCCCGTCCCCGGAAGGGTGAGGATACATGGACTCTGAACTGTGGAGGCCCAACGGACACACAGTTTTTTATCCAGTTCATTTATAGTGTCGGTATTTAAAAAAAAATATTTACATATTTTCAAAACTCATTTAATTTGCCACAATTATATTAAGGCAAGGTGTGTGCATGGAATTTTTCAGGGTTTTTCTGAAGAACCCGATTAACGAAAAACTATTTTGCTATACCCTGAATCAGAAAGAAGCGATTAGCATAGAACCGGATCCGGATAATTATTTTTCCGGTAAAGCGGAAGAGGTAACAACGCTGACAGTTTCTGAGTATTATGTTACTCAGGTTAAAAAAGATGATTTGGGAAACGCCGGCATAATTGACACGGCCATAGAACTTCAAAAAGAAGCTCTCTGGAACCGTTGCAAGCTTGATAACAAGCTGTATCTGCGTAAACTATTTGAGGATAATTCCCCTGTAACTCAGCTTTGGCGTCCGGTAATTAAACCGAATCATCTATAATCTGAGTGTTTCTGCCATATAACGTATGTCAACGCTGCCATTGGCATTTTGTTTCTTCATTTCAATAACAAAGATAAGTGATCCTGCATTGGGTGCGGCGAGTACTTTGCGTATACGGTAGGAAATAATTCCGGGCCTCTTTATTGCAGCGTTCCCTGCCGTAAAATTTTTAATTGAACCGTCATTGTTTCTTCTTTCAAGGTTAATGGAAAATGATGATCCTGCGGCTGAACCGAAACCGGTACTTGTTAATGTTGCCCTGTAGGATTCACCTGTTTTAAAATTCCTGAATTCTATTGTTTCAATTCCGGAAATTACTCCATTCTCCAGAGAAGCATAGAGCGGATACCCCTGTAAAAGATAGCCAATTTTGTAACGATCAAAAAGAGCTGTGTTTCTGCTTACAACACGGTACAGGGCGCCGGAACCATCATTGCCTGCTATTACCGGGCTGTCGTGAACATAATTGATTCTGCCGCCCGGAACAAAACTGTTGGAAGCAACATCAATTATACAAAACTCGGCCCACGGCCGAAGGGTATCCGCATTAACACCGTACTGGCCAAAACTGTATGTTCTGCCATCGGCGGAAAAACCAAAATCAACAAAAACCGCAGTATCCTGAGCCCACAGCG
>WRIX01000104.1:1926-3066 GCA_009782495.1 Treponema sp. | reverse complement strand
CATGACTCTGGCTCAGCGGAATATATACTTTAAAACAGGAATTTTTCTCTCTTCCTGCAGTATTTTGCTGCTCCTGGCATTGACAGGGAAACTGCTGCCGTTATTAACAGATTATTGTGAGGCAGCATCGGGCCGGCCCGGAGGCGCTTTTCAGCATCTGGCTGAAAAATTCTTTGAAACAGAGCCGCTGGTTCCCCTTGTTTCTTTATATACGGCAGTATTTTATGCACTGTTTGTATCCGTGGTGACATTGGTTTATTTTGAAAAAACCCAAACTCCCGAAATTTTGTTTTTTGGCCTTTTTGCCATGTCTTTTGTGTTTGAAATTATCAGAATTATGGTACCTCTGAAAGGGTTTTTTGAACTTTCTCCCATAATGATGATATTCGGAACCAGAATGCTGGTTTTTTCCCGGCTTTTTGGTACAATTTCCCTTTTTATTTCCAGTGTCTATGCTGCAGGCCTGGATATGCAAAAACAGGGCAGGATGGTTATTGGTTTAATTATTGCGATTCTGGTGATTTCTTTCAGGCTTCCCATAAATGGATTTTCCTGGGATACGAGTTTTACCATGATTTTTGCCTATTCTTCAATGTTCAGGTTTTTTGGTTTGTTTCTTGTAGTAATAACCGGGGCAAGCTTTTTAATTGCTTCGTACAGCAGGGGGACCGCCGATTACCGGTTTATAGCCCTGGGTTCCCTGCTGGTTTCTCTGGGCCGTAACCTCCTCTTTGACGCCGATACCTGGCTAACCCCTGTTCCGGCTTTAATTATGCTGGTTACCGGAACATGGCTTATCACAGTCCGGCTTCATCAGGTGTATCTGTGGTTGTAATATAAACTTCCCCTCACTTGAACCCTGCCCTGTTTTTTCTGTATGATAAGAAATCTGTTAATATAATAAGGAGTGTCTATGACTATAATGGATATGCTGGGTCAAAGCGGCGTATTATCAGTGCTTGGCATGAGTGTAGTCTTCGGGTTTTTGATCATCATGGTAATTTCCGTTACTCTGATGGGAAAAGTCGTCCATGCTTTGGGAGCAGATAAAGACGTTACCCAGCCTCCAAGACCGCAGAGCGGTCAACCCGGCACAGGAACATCAGCTGCCAAATCTACAGCGGTAGCGGCAGCAATAAC
>WRIX01000104.1:0-1441 GCA_009782495.1 Treponema sp. | reverse complement strand
GAAAACGGGGTCAGTGTATTCCGCATCTTCGACGCATGCAACGATCCCCGCAACCTCAAACAGGCCGCAGACGCCGCCAAACGAACAGGCAAGCATGTTCAGATGGCCATATCCTACGCCACAACTCCCTACCATACAAAAGAAATATATGCGGATCTGGCAAAGCGTTATGCCGAGTTCGGAGCCGATTCAATCTGTATTAAAGATATGTCCGGTCTCCTTAAACCTTTCGAAACCTACGATCTGGTTAAGGCAATCAAGGCCAAAGTTGATCTTCCCATCGAAATTCATACCCATGCCACTACAGGCCTTTCGGTAGCGGCTCTTGTTAAAGGCGCCGAGGCGGGAGCGGAAATCCTTGATACGGTAATTTCTTCTCTGGCTATGGGTACCAGCCACAGCCCCACGGAAACCATCGTAGAATCCTTTAAAGGAACTGAATTTGACACCGGCCTTGATATTATTCCACTTCTTGATATTGCCGCTTATTTCCGCGAAGTACGGAAAAAGTACACGAAATTCGAGTCCAGTTTCCTTGGGGCAGATACCCGCATCCTTGCATCACAGGTTCCCGGCGGTATGCTTTCCAATCTGGAAAGTCAGCTTAAAGAACAAAATGCGTCAGACAAAATCGACGAGGTACTTAAAGAAATCCAGGTTGTTCAGAAGGACTGCGGTTATATTCCGCTGGTAACTCCTACAAGCCAGATTGTCGGTACCCAGGCGGTATTCAACGTCCTTTTTGGCCGTTACAAAAACCTTACACAGGAAACGGCAGACCTCGTTACCGGTCGTTACGGCGCTCTTGCCGCACCGGCAAATCCGGAACTGGTTAAGCTGGGCCTGGAAAAGAACAAATATGACGCCGTCCTTACCGAACGGCCGGCAGATAAGATTCCCAATGAATTTGCCAAAATCGAAGAAGAAGCAAAGAAAGCCGGAGCCAAAAGCGTAGAAGATGTGCTTACCTATGCCATGTTCCCAAAAGTAGCGCCGGGCTTCTTCAAGAAACGCGCCGGCGGGCCGGTGGATTCAGCATCCTTTGCCGTAAAACCCGCAGCACCGGCTGCCGCAGCATCCGCTGGAGGTTCCGGCCAGGCTGCAAAGTACAATGTAAACGTGAACGGCACTAATTATGCGGTGGTTGTTTCCCCCGCGGGTACGGTGGCAATTGCCGCGGCAGCTCCGGCCGCAGCCCAATCAGGCGGAGTTGCCGGCATTGCTGGCACAGCCATCCCTGCCCCCGTTGCAGGAACCGTTCTTCGTTATGTTGCAGCCGAAGGAGCGGAAGTAAAATCCGGGGAAACAGTATTGATCATGGAATCCATGAAAATGGAACTGGAGATTAAAGCTACCGGTACAGGGCCGATACATTTCCTTGTGCCGCCAGGTACCCAGGTTGCCCAACAGCAGCCGGTTGCAGAAATTGGCGGGAATGCCG
>WRIX01000103.1 GCA_009782495.1 Treponema sp. | reverse complement strand
TTCCAGACTTTGCTTAATCTCATAATTATTCATGGAATTTCGCATTTCCCCAATGGAAAGCGGGAAAAGCCGTAAAGGAACCTGTCTGCCGGTAAGCGGTTCGCCAAGCTTGCCGCTTAAGTCGAGACTTGAGGATCCGGTTACTATTATTGATAGCCCAGGATGGGCATCAATCAATATTTTAAGAGACAGGCCAACATTGGGAATTCTCTGGGCTTCGTCAATAAAAACTGTATCATACCCTGCGACCCTATCCAGAAGCAGCGCCGGATCGCAGCTTGAAAACACCTCACTATCCAAACGTCCGTCCCCCGATACCCGGAGAATTCGTTTTTCCTTCTGATGAGCTTCCAAAAAATGATTTATCATGGTGGTTTTTCCAACCCTTCTGGGGCCGTATATAACCATTACCCGTTTGGGCATCAGGAGCGGGCGGAGGTTATCGTAAATTCGCCCATAGTAGGAATTCATTAGGACATTGTATTAAATTCTGTGTATTATGTCAATTACATAGAATATAACTCCACAAAATAATATAAGTACGTGGAGTAATGACCCGTGTACTTATATTATTTTATGGATTAAAAAGTTACTACCGGCCTTTGAATTCCCGCCAGGGATTGATGCGGAAGCGGACTAAAAAATACAGCCAGCCTACGGCAAAGCCCGAAAGATGGGTCAGATGGGCTACACCGCTTTGCATTCCGGAAACGGAAAAGAACAACTCCAGTGCGGTAAAACCAAGTACCATGACCGGCGCTCTGACAGGTATAATTCCCCAAATATAGATTATCGCATCGGGAAAAAATGCCGCAAAAGCCAGTTCAACGGCAAAAATAGCCCCGGACGCACCCAAAAGCAATGCAGGAGTACGGGTGTAATAGTACACAATAAAAGAAATCACTCCCGCCAGAGTTCCTGTTACAAAATAATAAAGCAGGAATTCTTTGCTCCCCATACGCCGTTCAACCTGGATTCCAAAAATAAAAAGCCCCAGCATATTAAAAAGAATATGGGTCAGGCTGCGGGGAGCATGAACAAACATATAGGTAACAAACTGCCAAACCCAGCCGCGGAGTACCGCTGGAGGAAACATTGCCAGATAAAAAGTTACATTCCGGAACAAATGCTGTGCCAGAAATACCAGAATATTGATACCAATTAAATAATAAACCACCGAAGTATAACTGTATCGGAACGGCTTGCGGAGTAACTTCATACCTTAAGCTTACGCTGAAGCTGATTCTCTGGCAAGCCGATACTATAGTAGTGAAACGGTTTTTGTCAGGTCTTCTATTGATCACCCTTCCCCTGTTTGCCCAGGAAGTATTGCGCGGTGAGGTTAAAATAGAAATGGAACCGGTTCCGAGTTTTTTTACCGAAAACACCCGTCCTTTAACCCCGTCAGAAGCAAAACAAACCGGCCTGGAAGACGCAGCCCGTTATTTTGGAGCGATGATCTACGGCTGGTCTTTCCGCTACGATATTGGTGAACATGCCAGAAATATAGAAGAAAAACTGGAACTAACCACTCTGGGTATGATCCCCGTTAATGATCCCCGAATGATATTAACGGATATCCAGATGAACGATCCAAATATGTATCTATGGGTCGATTATCGCCCCGAAGAGTCTCAGCTCAACAGGATAAATAAATGGAAAGCCGGTTCCGCACGTACAGCCCAGGCTTACGGGGAAAGTCCACTGGAAGACAAATATGCAGCCCTTGAAGATGCTGCAAGAGCTGCAATCCGTTCAATACTCAGAGGGAACGAAAGGAACCGGCCCAAGGAAGTATCCGGGTTTATCAGTCTGGCAGCATTTCCACAATACTGGCTGAGCAAGGGCCAATGGACGACTTTTGGCCGTTTTCACGTAGATATTCGGGAAATTATACCATTTGCTGCTTATTAGCATTTCTATTATATGACAGGAAATAAAGAAACCGCTTTACTATGAAATAATAATATAGTATATTATAAGCGTGCGGAAGTTGTATTTTTCAGGGAATTCCTTGCTGGGAACTGTACTCCGTACTGTACTGGTGTGTCTTTTATTTCAAGCTTGTACGGATTTCGGATTTAAACCCAATACCCAGGGAAAACCAAATAATGTTGATCCTCAGGATAGTTTTCCGGTCTATGCTTCCTACAGGGACATACCTGGTGTAACCCAGGAAGAGATCAACGCTATCGAAGAATTCCGCAAGAGCGGCCGGACTTTTGTATACGGCGCCTACCTTACTTCGGAATGTTTTAACGATGCCGGAAATATAGGCGGCTTTGGAGCGTTGTTCTGCCAATGGCTCAGCGACTTATTCGATATAAAATTTATTCCGGTTATTTATGAATGGACCGATCTGCTAAACGGCCTTGAAGAAGGTACGATTGATTTTACCGGAGAACTCACCGCTACTCCTGAACGGCTGACAACATACCTGATGACCAGCACCATTGCACAGCGAACGGTAATTATTACTACGATTACCCATTACCCCGATCCGGCAGCAGTATCCACCTGGCGGCGGCCGCGTTTCGGATATTTATCCAATTCCGTTACCCATTCCATGATTCAACCGACCTTATCCTTTGAAGTTGAAACAATTTATGTAGATTCCGTAGAAGAAGCCTACCGCCTGCTGAGGGAAGATAAGATAGACGCTTTTATCGAAGACGGCTACGAGGGAGCGGCGGCAATTCAAAACGACTTGACCATAGAAGAACTTATTCCCTCCGTATACAACCCCGTTTCAATGGCAACCCGGAATGCGGAACTGGCTCCCATTATTTCGGTTGTGCAGAAATATTTGGATCAGGGCGCCCTCCATCATCTGGTAAACATGTACAACCTTGGATACAAAGAATACTTTACCTATTGTTTCCATGCTTCCCTGAATGAAGAAGAAAAGGCCTATATAGCAGATCATGACGGCACGCTGGGAAAAGTAAAGCCAATACCTTTTATCATGGAAAAGGATAATTATCCCTGGGCATTCTACGATAAAACCGAAGATGCGTGGCAGGGCATAGCCTGGGACGTGATTAAAAGAATTGAAGCAATTACCGGCCTTCAGTTCGAGGTGGTCAGTACCAGGAACGATACCTGGTCGGATAATCTTGCCCAATTGGAAAGAGGCGATGGAGCGTTTGTTTCAAAATTAATCCGCACCAGTGAACGAAAAGGTCATTTTCTCTGGAATGATGTTCCCTATGCCACAGATAATTTTGCCCTTCTGTCTAAACAGGAAACACCCGATGTCGGGATTAACGAAATTCTATATTCCAGAGTAGGACTTCTGGCTAATTCGGCATATACGGAATATTTCCCCCTTTGGTTCCCCAATCATCCCAATACGGTAATTTTTCCCACCAGAGCAGAAGCGCTGAAAGCTCTTGATAAAGGCGAGATAGATCTCTATATGGGAACGAGGGATACGATCCTTAACCTGACCAATTACATGGAAGAGCCGGGATATAAAGTTAATCTTATGTTCTACCAAACTGCTAATTCACATTTTGGCTTTAATATAAACGAAGAAATCCTCTGTTCGATAATCAACAAGGCTCAGGTTTTGGTAAATACGGAACTGTTGGAAAACCGCTGGTTAAGCCGGACTTTTGATTACCGGTATAAACTTATCCGCCAAAGGCAGCCTTACCTGATCGGTTTTTCCGCGGCATTGGGTGTGATAGTTTTTCTCCTCCTTGCCCTGCTGCATAAATACAAGGAATCAAAGCATCATCTGAAAGTGCTGGTTAAACGGCGTACCAGGGAACTGGAAATCCAGAAAGATGCCGCTCAGACTGCATACAAGGTTAAGAACCGCTTTATGGCAAATATGGGTCACGAACTTCGTACCCCCCTTAATGCGATTATTGGTCTTTCCCAGGCAGAACTGGAAAGAGCCAGCCCTGAATCCAAAGAAAACCTTTCCTCGATCAACAATTCCGGATCCGTTCTGCTCGGTATTATCAACGACCTCCTTGATATATCCAATATTGAATCGGGAGATATGCAATTAAAGCCTGCTGATTATTCGCTGCCTCTGTTTATCAGCAACGCTGCTGCTTCGACAAAACTTAAAATAAACAACAAGAAGATCGAGTTGCAGATTGAAGCAGACGAACATCTGCCGGTTAAACTTCATGGTGATGAACACCGGGTAAAACAGATTCTGGGAAACCTTCTTTCCAATGCTGTCAAATTTACCAATGAAGGGGCCATTATTCTGCGTATAGGTTTTATAAAACCGGAAAATGAAGATGAAATTATTTTGTACTTTGAAGTCTGCGATACGGGAATCGGAATCCAGAATGAACATATGGAAAAACTCTTTACCGATTACAGTCAGGCCGATACGGAAACCAGCCGTTCGACCGGAGGCGCCGGTATGGGTCTTGTTGTTTCCAAAAGACTAGCAAAACTAATGGGAGGAGATGTAACCGCAATAAGCAGATTCGGCAAAGGCAGTGTCTTTGCTGTCCAGATACTCCAGAAGATAGCAGACAAAACAGCTTTAGGCAAAGAAGCGGCGGAAAAACTCCGTTCCTTTAGCTGGAAAGAGACATTGGAAACAAGATTATATCTCCCATACGCCCGTGTATTGGTAGTAGACGATGTTGTCACCAATCACGCAGTAGCCAAGGGAATGATGAAACCCTACAAAATGACCGTGGACGCCGTTCTTTCAGGTCAGGAAGCGATAGATCTTATTACCAGAGCAGAAGTTCATTACGATGCGATCTTTATGGATCACATGATGCCCGGTATGGATGGCATGGAAACGACCAGTTTTATCCGGGGATTAGGTACAGAATATGCCAAAACCATACCGATTATCGCACTTACTGCCAATGCTTCACCGGGAATTGAAGAACAATTTCTTAACAACGGCTTTGATGCATTTATGTCCAAGCCGATTAATGCGAATGCATTAAACAGGGTATTGAGCACATGGGTCAGGAATGAGGTAAAAGAAGAACTCTTTGCAGGGGAAATGCAGGAAGAAGAACAACAGCAGAATGGCACTTTAACGACTTTTAACATTGAAGGCGTGGATTTGGCAGCAGGCGCCGCTCAATTCGGCGGAGAAGATAATTATCTGGAAATTGTAAAAGTTTTTGTTCACGATACTCCAAAACTACTGGAAGACGTACAGAAATTTCTGGATGGATTTCGCATAATGCCTGCGGCGGCCGCGGCAGCTTTGGATGCCCTGAAAAACTATACTATTACAGTCCACGGTATTAAAGGATCCTGTTACGGAATTTGCGCTGCTTCGGCAGGGGATTTGGCTAAAGAACTGGAAATGGCAGCAAAAACCCAGGACTTTAACAGAATAATGGAATTAAACAACGGGTTTATTGAATCTACAGAAAAGCTGGTTGATGAGCTTAAAATATTGTTCCCAAAGAAAGAAGAAACAGCTAAGACCGAAAAACAGGCCCCGGACACGGCAGTACTTCAAAAACTGCTGGATGCCGCCATGTCTTACAACATCAACACTATTCTTGATGTTTTAAATGAACTGGAACAATACAGATATCAGGAAAATGGTGATCTTGTCCGACAACTGCGGGAAACTGCGGATAATTATGAATATGTGGACCTCATCAAACTCCTCAAGAATACATTAAAGATAGAAGAAGACACTATCGACATGGAAACTGCAGGTTAAGTATTTATCGTTTATAACAATTCTTCGGCCAATTCAACCGATCTTTTTACCAACAGAGGACAAATCGTCTTAAAAACGCCGGCTTCCCGCGCTTTTATTAATTCTTCTTTAATTGTTAAATCGTATTTAATTAATTCGGTACATTTTATTGAACCGTATTCTTTTTTAAATTTGGAAATATATTCAGCTGCGATCCTGTATGTATTTTCTTTTGAATCATTATCTCCTTCTGTATGCTTTCCATACTTTAAACCAATTAACATTAAAGCTCCCGTTACGGCTCCGCATGTCTCCCCATTATAAGCCATTCCTCCGCCAAATGCCCCTGCGATCTTTTTGGCGATCGTTGAATCCAATCCAAAATCAGAAGAATGTGAAGCCAAAACCGCCTGGGCGCAATTAAATCCTTTGTTAAAAATTTCAACGGCTGTTTCGTTTTTTGAATTCATATTTACAGCATATAATAAAAATATTTGATATTCAATATTGAAAAACCCAAAAAAATTTTGTATGCTATCAACAAATGAATACCGCGGATCTTCAAAGTACTGTTAAAAATCTCCATCCATTGGAAATAAAAATTATTCTTTATTACAAAAAAGGAGATGAACTAACAATAGATAGGGTAGAAAAAGACTTAAACCTGAAAAGCGGCAACGGCAATCAGGCTCTTTCCTGGCTTGCTGGGAAGGGCATAATACAGGAACTGCGCCGGGAAACGGCTGTTTATTATGAATTAACAGGGCTTGGTCAGGAATGGAAGGAAAAGGGAAGCCCGGAGGAACGCATCCTTGAACTAATACGGCAAAGGCTTAATACAATGCAGGACAAGCCAAGGTTGCCGGAAATTGCCCAGGCGCTCAAGATGGAAAACAAGGACATAGGCAGCGCTTTCGGCAGTCTGTCAAAAATAGGCGTACTGTCGATGGACGGCGACAAAAAAGTTACCATTACTCTGCCGCTGGAACATCTTGAAGATCCCGCCAAAAATCCTGTACTGGCGCATTTCGCCCTTATGAGGGGTCTTTTAAAAAAAGTTGTAATGGATGGCGGCCTGTTGGCTGAAGCATCCCTTACTGACGCTGAAAAAACCATTATTTCCGGCATCTCCAAAAAGCGGGGCGCTGCCGATGCGCCTTTCCGTATAATTGAACGGGAAACGGTTGTGTTTGGTTTCTCTGACGGCGGTAAAACACCTCAAGGAGAAATCGCTAATCGTGACGCTCTGGCAGCGGCACTTGAATCGGCGGGAATTACCGGCGAAGAAACCGGCGCTCTTACGCCGGAAATGCTTACCAGCGGAAGCTGGAAAGAAAAAACCTTTCGTTCCTACAATGTAAAAGTTCCTCCCACACGGCTTAGTCCCGGACGAACCAATCCTTATGCAAAATTTCTTGAAGATGTAAAAGATAAACTTGCATCCCTTGGCTTTGAAGAATTCGACGGCCCGCTTGTAGAAACCGAATTCTGGAATTCCGATGCGCTCTTTATGCCTCAATTCCATTCTGCACGGGACATTCACGATGTTTACAGAATTGATAAGCCCTCTCATGCAAAAGCCATCGAAGAGCCCTGGCTTTCCAATGTTGCTGCAGCACACGAAAACGGCGGTAAAACCGGAAGTCGCGGATGGAGTTATGCCTTTGATCGCGATTTTACCCGGCGGCTTATTCTCCGCAGTCAGGGAACGGTTCTTTCCGCAAAAACGCTGCCCAAAGCAAAAATCCCCGGCAAGTATTTCGGCATAGTTCGCTGTTTCCGCTATGACCGGGTGGATGCGACTCATCTTCCCGATTTTTATCAAACCGAAGGAATTGTTTTGGGAGAAGAGGTAAACCTGAAAACACTTTTGGGGATGCTGGAAATGTTTGCCCTGGAAGTAGCAGGAGCAAAAGAAGTAAAATACGTTCCCGGCTATTTTCCCTTTACCGAACCTTCTGTGGAAGTTCACATAAAACATCCTGTGCTGGGCTGGTTTGAACTGGGCGGTTCGGGAATTTTCCGGCCCGAAGTAACAGAAAGCCTGGGTGTTAATGTACCGGTTGCAGCCTGGGGTATCGGTATTGATCGTATGGCGCTAATGGCTTTGGGATTAAATGATTTACGGGAACTGTTCAGTTACGATATAGAACATGTAAGGTTGAGGCGGACTAATGCCTAAAATTGAAGTAAACGAAGAAGTATTCTATTCTTTGGCCGGTTCTTCCGAAGGAAAAAGCATCTGGAAAACCAGAGAAGCATTCGAAGAAGCGCTAAGCTGCGCGAAAGCGGAACTTGACGAAGACAGTGATAAATCGCTTCCTGTTTCGGAACGGGTTTTAAAAATAGAATTAAATGACACAAACAGGCCGGATCTTTGGGGTACTGCCGGATGCGCCCGACAACTG
>WRIX01000102.1 GCA_009782495.1 Treponema sp. | reverse complement strand
CAAAGCATTGAAAGAAAGGCGTTTTGAAGCAGCATATTGTAACGACATTCAACAGGCAGTGGAAAAAGTCTTTAGTTTTATTCCAAATGATCATGTTATTTCCTGGGGCGGATCGATGACAGCAAAAGCCATGAACCTGTATGACGAAGCGGAAAAACGCGGTTACAAAGTGATCAACCGGGATGCAGCAAAAACTCCGGAAGAAAAAACTGATCTAATGCGTAAAGGCCTGCTCTGTGACACATACCTGATGGGAACCAATGCATTAAGCCAGGATGGCCAACTGGTTAATATTGATGCTTATGGGAATCGTGTGGCGGCTCTTTGTTACGGCCCTAAACAGGTTATTATTGTTACAAGCATCGCCAAGGTTACCAAAACACTGGACGATGCAATAGTACGCGCCCGCAATGTTGCCGCTCCCCTGAATACCCAACGTTTTCCCGATAACAAAACCCCATGCATTGTTTTCGGCTACTGTAAAGATTGTAAATTGTACGATTCAATTTGTGCACAAATTGTGATCACCAGACTTTGCAGACCTGCAGGCCGAATTAAAGTGATCATCATAGGACAGGATTTGGGGTTTTAGCGCTTGTGCAAGGTTCTCGCGTTTACAGCACCAATTCCCAATAGCCCACATCAATCCACTTATCCTGTTTAAACCCAATCTCGTTAAACTGGGCTATTTTTGTAAAGCCGAACTTTTCATGAAGTGCAATACTTCTTTCGTTGGGAAGGGCAATTCCTGCCACCAGTGCATGAATATTTTTTTTGCGTGCAGCCTCTATAAGATGGTTGTACAGTTCCGTACCTATGCCTTTTCCCTCATGCCCCTCTTTGATGTACACGGTTATTTCTGCGGAAAACCTGTAAGCGCTTCGTTCTTTCCATTTGCTTACATAAGCAAAGCCGGTAATATATACTCCGTCATCAAAAACAAACCAGAGGTAACTTGCCGTGATTGTCTTGATTCGTCCTTCCATTTCATTTATAGAAACAGGTACTTCTTCAAAAGTGATTGCTGTTTCACGTACATAGTGATTGTAGATTGAACAAATTGCCGAAGCATCTTCCTTTTTTACCGATCGTACCATGATTCCATTATACCGGAAAACATAGTACACTAACAGCATGGAAATGAAACAAATGAGAAGAAAAGACAGGGAAACAAACCGGGAAGAAGCTCTGATGATTTTAGATCGAGCGTCCTGGGGCGTACTGTCGATAACAGACAACGAAGGAACTCCGTACTGTATCCCGCTTTCTCTGGTACGTGAAGCAGATTGGCTTTATTTTCACTGCGCTATGGAAGGACACAAGCTTGAGATTCTCCGCGCCAGACCTAAAGTCTGCATTGCCTTTGTCGGAAATGTTGAATTCCCCGAAGATCACTTTACCGTAGTTTATGAATCTGCCATTGTGTTTGGTGTTGCCGAAGAAGTAACAAGCGATGAAGAAAAACTGCATGGACTGCGAATACTCAGCGAACGTTTTATACCCGGGAACATGCATGCATTCGAAAACGAGGCAGCACAATTGCTTTCCCGGACGGCTGTTTGGAAAATTCACATAGATGAAATTACCGGAAAGCAGAGGAAACAACCATGAGGGCCTTCAGCCTGCGGCTTGCGTCCCTCGAGCGCAAAGAAATTATTATAGTTCGCTGCCAGGGGGCAGCGTGTGCATGACTATCCACGGAACAGGCTGCGGTTTATTGGATTGTATTTACGCTAATGAGGATTTTTCCGGCGTCGCTTATCAAAAAGCAATGTCAAAGAAAAGCGGAGACGGCGGACTAACTCCGGGACAATTGGTTTTTTCGGATGCCCTGGAAAAATTTATGGACAAAAGTTATGACGAAGTTCTTGCTTCCCTAAACGGAAACAAAGCTCCCGACACCCGGAATCTCGGCGGTCCTTCAGCGGTATCCCTGGCTCATGCAGCTCAAGTCCTTGCCGGAAAAACTGCCGGTGACGAATCCTTTGCCGTGCGCTATTTCGGTGTTAGAGGAAATGATTCCACCGGAGATATATTGGAAAAAAAATTCTCCGCTCTGCCTTTTACACAAACTCACCTTTTACGCAAGAATTGCCCTACTTCCCGTGTAGATGTACTGTCCGATCCTGACTACGACAATGGCAGCGGAGAGCGGACTTTTGTTTACCGGAAAGGGGCGCAGGATCAATTTTTTCCCGAAGATTTAACAGACGATTTTTTTAATGCTGAACTGATCGCCTTTGGCGGAACAGGTCTTACTCCGTTTCTTCATGATAACCTGACTGAACTGCTTAAGAGAGCTCGGAAAAAAGGCGCACTTACCGAAGTAAACCTTGTTTTCGACTTCCGCAGCGAAACAGAAAACCCCGGCCAAAAATGGAAGCTGGGAACAAAAGACGATGCCTACCCTTATATTGATTTACTTATTGCCGATCAGGAAGAAGCATTAAAAACATCGGGAAAGGCTTCCGTTGAAGAAGCCGCCGCATGGTTTATAAACCAGGGCTGCGGCACCGCAATAATTACCCGCGGCAGACAACCCCTTGTGATCTGTGCAGGAGACGCCGTATCAACCGGATCAGATGCAGCAAGTTCCGTACGGTTTAAGAAAACAGAGCTGCTCTACCTGCCGGTCTGCGAGGAAGTGAATAAAGAGATCGCAGCCAATCCTGAAAGACGGGGAGACACAACCGGCTGCGGAGACAACTTTACCGGACAGGTGATTGCAGAACTCGCTGCAGCCATAGCCTCCGGTAAACAAAACAATCTTGATATCAGAGAAATCTGCATCCCCGCAGTTGCAGCCGGCGGCTTTGCCTGCTTTATTGTAGGCGGCGCCTACTACGAAAAAGAGCCTGGCGAAAAACGGCAATTATTGGAACCGTATATCAACGCATACAGAGAACAACTGGAAAATACCGGGTGATGTTTCCCGGTATTAAAGCGGTTTAACTTATAATTTGCCCGACTGTAAATCCTTTTCTGCAAGAGCAGCCATGCTGCCCGCTTTCGACCAAAGTTTTTCCGCTTTTTGTACCCATGCATCAAAACCCGCAATGTTTTCCGGAAAAGCCATGTAATGCTTGTAAATTTTTTCCCCGCTGCCGGCCGCAGAAAGGAGATTGCCCAAAGCAGCAAATGAAATACCTCCGGTTAAAACACCTTTCAGCAATTTGGGAATCATGCTGCCGCCTTTCCCCTTTTCATCATCATCTTCATAAATAATGCTGTGCTGATATTCATAGTCGTTTTCTTTTTCTGTACAGGAAACAGCTCCGCTTAACATGGCAAGGTTTTTTGCAAATTCTGCGCCTTGTTCTTTTATATAGCGGACATTGACTGCCCATACATTTTCCCGGAGCGGATATGCACCGTTCTGCATTGCTTTTCCGAATTCCTGCGAAGCAATAGAACAAAGCAGCCAGCCATAGGGAACACCTTCACCCGACCAGGGGTTACTGATACAGGCGGCGCTGCCCAAAGCTACAAAACCATCAGCAACAAAACTGTACGGAGGGCGGCGGTAGGGAGTACTGCCCTGTTCGATATGGTCAAGGGTATATTCGGGAAGGAAACCAAGTGCAGCAAACCGCCGGAAACATCGTTCTGCATATTCAAAAGAAAGATTCGCACCAATACCCATTATAGCTCCGCCTGCGCCATGCTGAGGGGCAAGCCATGTCTTGTAATGAGTCCAGGTATTGTTCAATTCTACCTTGTCCTTTTCCGGATTTTTCAGGTTTACATAATGCAGAACAACGTAGAATTGATCCCTGGGTCCTGTAATAAAGTTCTCGACGCCATAGTTATTGGGCAAACCGGTTCGGAGTACAGCCGGAATTCCCGATGCATCTGCACAGAGCCGGGCAGAAACAGAAATTTCTTTCGATTCCTTTTGAAATACTGCCCCGGCAAGTTTTCCGTCATTGTTGAAAAGCGGCCTGTTAAAAGCAGTATCGCAAAATATTTCAGCTCCCTGTTCCTTTGCCCAATCAGCAAGCCGCTTAATGATCTGCTGCCGGCGCAGTACCAGAATATCGCTGTGTACTTTCTTTGGCCAGTTGTTCAAAGCTGACCGGAGATAACTTAAGGTAAAACGCGCCACATACTCGGGATCGCCGCTCTGCGGTTCGTGCAGACCGAACCGTTTAAAATGTTCCCGTCCCAGATGGATAATATCGTATTGTGCACCAAGGCTTTCCTCCGGCGTTTTGTCGCAAACCAGCACTTTATAGCCTTGTTTTGCCATAAGTCCGGCAAAATACAATCCTGCCGTACAACCGCCAATTACCAAAACATCAGTCGTGATTTCCATAGAATCCCCCTGGTAATTAGTTTACAATTATTCAGCGATTTTTCCATGCCTGCATTATTCAACCTTAAACAGCGAAACTCCCTGCACCAAAAGGTCGATGTTTTGCTTGTTCAACGCGCATATCTCGTTTACTCTGGTTACCGCCGCGTTGATCTGCTCCGCTCCGATTGCCATTTCGTTCATCCCGCCGGAGATCTCTTCGGTAGTCATCTCAAGATTCTTGCTTTCCTGAATAATTTCTCTGGAACCCTCCAGCATTTCAGTTGAGCCGCCTTTTACCTGCCGGGTTATATCGTTGAGGTTGCTGATAGCTTCCAGAATTTGTTTGCTGCCCTGGTTCTGCTCTTCCATGGCATCGCGGATATTTGCCTCCTGAACCGATACGGTTTTTACACTTGAGTCAATCGCTTCAAATCTGGCGAGTACAGCACCGGCGGATTCGGAGATCTCGTCGATAGATGCTTTTATTTTTTTGAGTATGGTGCTGATGGTTTCCGATTGCATACTGGAACTTTCTGCCAGTTTGCAGATTTCCCCGGCTACTACCGCAAAGCCTTTGCCTGCTTCTCCGGCGTGAGCCGCTTCAATGGCAGCGTTCACCGAAAGCAGGTTGGTCTGGGCTGCGATGTTTTTCATTACCCTGTTGATTTCCAAAAGCCCCTGCGAGTCCTTTGCGATTTCCAGAATATCTTCCGCCACTTTTTGCAGATCCATGCGGCCCACTTCCGAAGCGGCAGACAATTCATTAACGCTTTTGCCGTTCTTAACCAGCGTTTGGGTTACGGAATTAATATTGGCAAGCATTTCTTCAACTGCCGAGGATGATTGGGATACACTTGAAGTCTGATGTTCAATATACTGATCAAGCTTGTCAATATTCGTTGAGATTTGTCCCATTGTGGCGTTGGTTTGACCTACGGATGCGCTTTGATTTGTTACACGGCCTTTGATGTTCCGTATATTGGCGGTAATTTCGTTAATCGCCGAGGCTGTTTCGGTCATATTAACGGTAAGTTCGTTACCGGTGTTAAACAGCTCTACCGTCTGCTCCTTAATCGTAACAACGAGGTTTCGAATTTTTGCAAGAGTCCGGTTAAAGTAACGGGACAGTTCGGTGATCTCATCATTGCCCTTTTCCGGAATGGTTTGGGTCAGGTCTCCTTCGCCTTCTGAAATATCCCTGAGGGTATTTGTAACGGTAACAATGGGCTTTGTAATAACCCTGAGGGCGATAAAAACGATTACCGCCGCTGCCGCCAGAGCAATCAGTGCCAGTACGATGGTATATTTAGCCATAGCCTTTACATCGGCCAGGATGTACGATTCTGCGCTTGCGATCATGATTGTCCAGCCGTTGTCGGAATTGCCAATGTTAAAGGGTATCATAGCTATTTCCAGCGTGACCCCAAGGCGCGGCACATGCTGATTAGTGGTAAATTCCTTCCTTTCAAGTACCGCCTGATGCGCCTCTTCAATGGCATTGCCGTATTCAATATCGGCATCAATAAGCAGCTTCCCTATACGCTCCGGCCGTTCGCCTGCCAATACAACCCCGTTGCCCGCATAAATAACCATTGCGGAAATTTCTTCATGCTCTTGCATTGTCTGTTCCACCAAAGGCTGCATTGCTTTAATAACCAAAAGACAGCCAACCCCTCCTACCGTTTCATTGGTACGGGGATTAATAATGGGGACCATCATTCTGATCAATTGAGTGTTCTTTCCGTTTATATCTTTGGTAAAAGGATGTTCCACCCGATCTTTTTTTGAATTGGGTCCGTTAATGTATGCCATTGAGTCTTCAATGTCGGCGGCAGTACAGCTAAAAATATCACCGCTTTCCCGGGTATAGGCTGTGGCATACTGCCCGTCTGGACCAGATCCTGTCCGGTCTGTATAATGAGCGTCCATGCCATCCAGGGCATTGGGATTCCAGACAGTATACAGGTCGATCATGTTTGGCTCTGATGCTAAAACACCTTTCAGCATGGCATCAAAACGGTGCCGGCGTGCTTCCGGCTCAATATCCTCATATTCCCTCATCACATTCGCCAGGGTACGCAGCACCCGAATATAGCCGTCTTCCCGGCCTTTCCAGTATTCGGCATGCTGTTCGGCCAGGTACTTGATACCCCGCTTGCTCAGGTCAACACTTATGACGGACGCCTTCCGCAGCAGCAGTACCGAGATTCCCGCAACCATGAGCGCCATAATGACGATTACCAAAATGCTCAACTTTGTTTTTATTTTCATATTTACTCCTCACTATTAAAAATAGTTATGGAGAATTCACGAATACTACCTATGTAAGAAAAAGATTTATCACAAAATACACCTTAAATGACAAACGGCCACCGTTTAGAGGCAAACGTTCACCGTTTTTAGGCGCTTATTTACCGTTTTTGAGTCAAAATGACCCATTTTACCCGGCAAATTCGGCGTTAAACCCACTGTATTGGCGATTAGCATATCAACTTGTAGAGCGATTAATCGGTCTTTGCATAACAAGCGGCAAAATCTGCGCGCTATTATGTACTTAAAGCATGGGAGAGTTGTTGCGTGCACAGCTTTATTGTGCATACAATGTCAATATGGATGTTATACGATATTAATTGCGTATGTATGGAGTTAGGCGACAGTTGCGCAAAACTTGTGTAAGTTTTTATATTAAGTACTTGACAAGTAAATTAATTTATTGAAAAATATATACAGAAGGAGATTTTTATGGACTATGAAAGTGAAGCTATGGATCTGATTGGACAAGGCAATTATGACGGAGCTATCGCTGCCGCTACCAGAGCTATTTCGGATGATCCTAAGACAACTGTTGGTTATGGTATTCGTGCTATGGCATATAGTAAAAAAAATGATTATGACAGTGCTATCGCTGACAATACCAAGCAAATTACTCTAACAACTGGTGAAAATCGAGCAGGATGTTATTACAGTCGTGGAGGTAATTACCTTGGAAAAGGAGATGATGACAAAGCAATAGCCGACTATAAGATGGCAGCTGATCTTGGACTAAGTCGTGCTTTAAAAAAACTTGAAGATATGGGAGTCAAATACAATCCCAAAGGTGACTCTTCAATAGGATAATACATAAAAAAAATGTAACCTGTGACATAATTGCAGATAAAGGAGAATACAATGTCTTTTTGCCCATTTATGAGCAATGCAAAAGAAAAAGTAGAATGTGTTTCTGATTGTGAACTTTTTATTCCGCAAGAATTTGGCTTAGACCTTTGGGGAAAAAGAAAATCTGGCTGTGTTCAACGAATGAGTTTATTGGAACAGGAAGCAATTCGACAAAAAATTGATCCAATGGTTTTTGCATATAAAGGTGATAATTCAGCATTAAAAGTAAGAGCTGAAACATAACAGGCCATTTGTAATAGAATATTATGCTCCTGTTTTAATTATTAAAATAATGGAATAAAAATGCGCAATCGTCGCCTAACGTTAAGCGAAAATTAAAGCACAGATTACTTGACAATTGAAGCATTTTCATATATAAAAAATTATGGAGGTAAATAAATGATAACACTAAACGAATTATTAAAGTAACCGTCAAAACAACACACCTCTCGCTAAAGTAGAAAACAGGGTAAATTGTACGATTTTACGAATTAACAATATTCCAGGGCAGGAGTTTTTCCCAGTCTTCAGTGGTGGCGGCATAAGGCGCTTTTGCAAAAAGTTCATCCAGATATTGTAACGGTTCAATCCCGTTCTGTTTTGCCGTCTCAATGAGCGTGTAGATACCACAGGAACTTTCCGCACCTTCAGGGCTCTGGTGAAACAAGTAGTTTTTTCTGCCTAAAACATACGGACGAACACTGTTCTCACATATATTATTGTCGGGAGTTAAATAAGGATGGTCTGTATACCGAATCAACTTCTCCCATTCTTTCAAGGTATACGATACCGCTTTGCCTAATAAACCGCTTGGAAGAATTTCATTCGCGCGCTTGTTAAGCCACACCCGGAATTCAGATAATACAGGTACAGCCAACTTTATTCTTTCTTCCTGAAATGTATTGTCTTCAAGATTTTGTTTCCGTAAT
>WRIX01000101.1 GCA_009782495.1 Treponema sp. | reverse complement strand
ACAATTATGTGGTTTTTCTGCTCATGAAGAGGTATATTGAATATACGTGGAAGTAAAATATGGAGACTGTTGCGTCCTTAAACGATTCCGGTATTGCTTTAACCGAAGCTAAACGGCCCGATGAAGCTATTCCGGTGTTCCGAAGGGCATTAAAAATGGAACCGGAAAATCCCTTGCTTTGGCTTAATTTGGGTATAGCCCAGCAGCATACAGGTAATTATGAAGATGCCCTTGCCAGTTTCCTTAAAACACTCAGCATTAATGATTCCCTGGATGAAGCTTGGCTTTCCATGGGGCTTATTTATTATGAACTGAATCAGTTTGAATTAGCCGAAGATTGTTACCATTTTGCACTCAGCCGGAATGAAAATTCACCAAAAATCTGGAACAACCTGGGTGTTCTTTATTTTAATCAGGAATTCTATGAAGAAGCACGCCATTGTTTTGAAGAAGCAGTAGCATTGGCGCCTTTGTATGAAGAAGCTATTTTTAATCTTCGTGATGTGTGCCGTAAACTGAAAGATTGGCCGGCAGCTGCGGAATTTGAACGAAGCCTTTCCCAATTTACCAGGCACGGATTTTAACTTATTGAGAATACTTTATATTGCGGAACTGGTAGGTAAAGCCGGAATATTTGCTCTAAAGAAAACCCTTCCGGATTTGAAAAAAGACCGTCAGATCAATTTTACTGTTGTTTGCGCTGACGGAGCAACAGGCGGAAATGGCCTTGGCCGCCACCATGCCGGATACATCAAAAAACTCGGCGCCGATGCAATTACCACAGGAGACTGCTGTTTTTATAAAAAAGATTTGGTGGAAAACTGGGCACCCTATGTACTGCGGCCTGGCAACTTAAGTGAAATTCAAGTAAATGATAATAAAAATAAGATCCCGGGTTTCGGCTGGTATGTGTTTAAAACTTCGATACCGGACGTAAAAGTAGCTGTAGTTGTACTGTTAGGAGCAAACTTTACCCGTTTTAGGGCAGATAATCCCTTTGTCAAATTACCTGCTCTGCTGGAAAAACTCAAAATCCAAACTCCGTTTACTTTGGTGGATTTTCATGCCTGGGCGACCGGTGAAAAGAAAACGCTATTTGCCGCTACTGCCGGTTCCTGTACCGCAATAATCGGCTCACACGGCAAAGTACAAACCGCCGATGAAGAAATTGTTAATGGTACAGCTGTTATCTGTGACGCAGGCAGAACCGGCAGCATAGAATCAGTTGGCGGGAATAACATTGCCGCACGAATTCGTGAATACCGTACAGGAATTCCCGACTGGACCAGAGAAGCCTGGGACAAATGTGAAGTTCAGGGAGTGATTATTGAAGCAGACGGCAAGGGAAAAGCGTTATCCATTGAACGCATACGAATACCGGTAGCTAACTCTTCACTTTCTTAAAAGCTGCCAATTCCCACTCCATCGCATTTATCGCCGCCAGGTATGCTTTGATCGAAGATTCAATTACATCGGTAGAAATACCATGACCGTTGTAATGCCGGTCTTCCCAGCGAATTCTGACCATAGTTTCGCCCTGACTGGAGGAACCGCCGGTTATGGCGCCGATTTCGTAGAGTTCCAAATCGGGTTCCTTGCCGATTATTTGATTAATTGCTTTATAGATTGCATCAACAGGTCCATCCCCCAATGAAACCAACTTCTTGGATTTACCGTCCTTATGTTTCAGGCGTATGGTGCCGGTAGCTCCCAGGGCGCTTCCTGTGTTTACTGCCCAGTGATCGAGAATCCAGGTTTCCGGTACTGTAGCAGAAGCGCCTCTGGCAAGCGCTTCGATGTCCCGGTCGTTGACGATTTTCTTTTTATCCGCAAGCAGTTTAAACTCGGTAAATGTTTTTTCCAGGGTTTCGTTATCAACATTAAATCCAAGCAGTTTAAGGCGTTCTTCAAAAGCATGCCGGCCGGAATGTTTACCAACCACCATTTGATTTTTGGAAATTCCCACCGATTCAGGAGTCATTATTTCGTAGGTTTCCCGCCTGGCTATAACTCCGTGCTGATGAATTCCCGCTTCGTGTACAAAGGCGTTTTCTCCAACAATAGCCTTGTTGGGCTGTACCTTTATTCCTGTTACCTGGCTTACCAGGCGGCTGGCACTGTGAATTTGAGTAGTGTCAATCCGGGTTTCTGTATTCAGGATATCCTTACGCACCCGCATTGACATAATAATTTCTTCCAGCGATGCATTTCCTGCCCGTTCTCCTATACCATTAATGGTACACTCAACCTGATCCGCACCGGCGGCAATTGCCGACAGGCTGTTGGCAACTGCCAAACCTAAATCGTTATGACAATGTACCGAAAGTTTTACTTTTTCTATTCCAGGCGTATTTTTCCTTATATAAGTGATCCTTTTTCCGAATTCATCCGGTAAAGCATAGCCGACCGTATCGGGAAAGCTTACGGTAAGTGCACCGGCTTTGATCACATTACCAAAAACCCTGCAAACAAAATCAGGATCGCTGCGGAAGGCATCTTCTGCCGAAAACTCAACATCGCTGCAGAATTTTTTGGCATAAAGCACTGCTGATACTGCTTGTTTCAGTACTTCTTCCCTGGTCATTTTAAGTTTCCATTTCATGTGAATGGGACTGGTAGCAATAAACACGTGGAGGCGGGGATGACTGGCTTTTTTTAGCGCTGCCCAACCTGCATCAATATCCTTTTCTAAAGCGCGGCAAAGTCCTGCAACTGCACAGTCTTTAATAATGGCAGCAATGCCGCGGACTGATTCCAGATCACCCGGACTGGATGCGGGAAACCCGGCTTCGATCACATCAACGCCAAGTTTTTCCAATTTGCGGGCTACTTCAAGTTTTTCTCCGGAATTCATTGAGCAAAGCGGAGCCTGTTCTCCGTCCCGTAAGGTTGTATCGAGAATAATAATTCTTCTTGTATTTACTGCATTTTTGCCAGGCATTAAAAACCCTTAATCCTCTACCTTTATTCCGTACAGTATCATAATTTCCGGGCGATATTCAAAATGCATGGTATCAAAGAGAGGCCACTTGCCTCCCCAGCAAAAACCATGGCGCTCAAAAATTTTTACAACAGCCAATGGAGGATGATATCGTTTTTCATACGGTACTTTATACCACTCAGGGTTATTTTCATCAGAAGTCCATTGCCAGTATGTTGCCAGGCCCTGCAATTTTTTTGGTAAAATATCTATGGCTACTCCATAAGAGTGATAACTCCTACTAACCGTTGCAGCAACATTACGCCAGTTAAAAGCGCCGATAGAACCAATATTGTTTAAAAAATCCCGTATTTCCGTATCGGTTTTCGCTGCTTCCATAACCAATGCATTAATCTTTAAAAGGCGATCTTTTAAATCCTTGTGAACATCAAAATTGCTTCCAAAAAAATTAATCCTTACCATTTTGGCGACAGCTTCACTTCTGGTAGTTGCCTGCCACAGAGTATCAAAAAAATCCGGATTCCGCTTTGGCGGGTTTGCCCTGCGATTGGACAGCACATTCCGAAGCCTTTCTGCCTGTTCACCCTCCGGCTCTTTCCAGGGGGGAAGTTCGGCAGGATAATTATAAAAGGATTGCCGTGCCCAGGAACTTACATTTTTTCGCTCTGCTTCGGGGAGCAGACGGCCTTCTGCATAAAAAAACCATTTGCCCCTTAGCAGCACCGCCCAGTCTCCATCCCTCTCTTCTACCCGGCTTATTGCTTCAGGAAAGGCAACAGCATAGGCCTTCATAACCTGTTCGGCTGTCGGCTGAAAGTAATTCTGGCAAAAAACAGAAAATACCGGAAAAAAAGCAAAAAAAAGGAAAAAGTATGAAAATTTGGATAAAATTTTGAACATAGCCGAATAATAGAACAATCCTTACTTGACGACAAGAGCAAAACAAGGTACTGTTCAAGAAGCCGATTTATAACGGCTGATACATCATGGCTTGCCCGGAAGCCCGGAAAAAGCGTTCAATCACTGCAAGTGGTCTAACCGCCGCAGATGATTAAATAGCCTTTTCCTTGGATATTACCCAAGGTTTATCCATCCGGGAGAAGGAATTTTTTCAATGGCTAAGAAATTGTATGTCGGTAATCTTTCGTACAATACCACCGAAGATGGTCTTCGCAACCTGTTTTCAGGTTTTGGTACTGTAGCGTCTGTCAAAATCATCTTTGACCGTGAATCTGGCAACTCTAAGGGATTCGGCTTTATCGAAATGGGTACCGATGAAGAAGCTGCCGCGGCCATTACCGGAACCAACGGTAAGGAATGCGACGGCCGCCAGCTCAGAGTGAATGAAGCAATGGACAAACCCCGTCGTTCCGGCGGTAATTGGTAAATTCGGCTCAGTTGATTCGAAAGGGAAAGGCTTGTTTTAACAGGCCTTTCCAAAACAAGTTTAATAGTCTCCCGGCGAAGAAAAAGTTTATTTCATAACGGAAATGTATGTCAATCTTTTTCCCATTCATGAATAAAACGTAATGCATATTGCTGTATGCCGTCAAACCACGAATTGATAAAACCGGCAAGATCCGCTCCAACGTAGCGATAATGCCAGCTTTCCCAGGCATAACCGGTAATATCTTCATAACCCTGGGGATACGATAAGGAAAATCCGTAACGACTGGCATTGGCGGTTACCCATTTACCCATTGCGCTGTCGGCAAAATTGTTGTTAAGGGAGCCAAAGTCCACAACCAGACCCAACTGATGCTGGCTATGGCCTGCCCTGGCGGAAACGCGTTCTGCTTCTTTCAGGCCAAGCCTTTCTGTCCAGCGTTCAAAAGAACCGATTTGATATTGATAGGAACGGTAAGCGGAAGAAACGACCAGGGTTACCCCGGAAGCCTTGGCTGCCGCCGCCATTTCTTCCAGCGCAGCTTCCGCTTTTCTCCGAAGCATCATCGGATCGGTAATGCCTGCCCGGAAACTTTTATATTGAAGATCTATCAAATCGTCAGGTTCATAATCTGCCGGTAAAGCATGCTGTTTGTCCACGAGTATTCGCAGGTACCGATCATCATCTTTTATGATTCTGTCAAGCTGAAAAAGAAAGGCATTGCTGTCCGAATTATTAACATTTTCTTCAATATGTTTACCAAGTTCGGCAGGTATCTTTGCCGCTGCCAGTACCCGGGACACTTTTTTCTGAACCTGCGCAGTGTTTTGCTGACTTTGTTTCTGTACCTGCAGTTGTTCGGAACTGTCCGATACAGTTTGGACAGGTATTTCTTTTCCTGCACAGCATACAAAAAAGATGAGTAACAAGTTTACATTAAGAAGCTGCTTCACAGAGTTTTTCATCATACAAGTATACCAAAGATCAGCAAAATTCACAGTATTCCAGCCGGTATAACATTGACTTGACTTTTTGATATTGTATGATTATATTTATAATAAGATGAATTTAAAGACTGTGCTGACTAAAGACACAATCAGCCTTCACCTGAAGGGAACGACCAAAGAAGAAATCATTAATGAACTGTTGGATATTTTGGTTTCTGCCGACAAGGTACAGGATAAAGATGCGGCTTTTGTTGCGGTAATGGATCGGGAAAAGAAAATGTCCACCGGTATGAAGCATGGAATAGCCATACCGCACGGAAAAAGCGCCACTATTAAGGATTTGGTTGCCTGTATCGGCATTTCAGATACTGCAGTGGATTTTGACTCTCTGGATCATGAACCTTGCCGTATTTTTATTATGACGCTTTCGCCTCTGGAAAAAACAGGGCCTCACCTTCAGTTTCTTGCGGAAATAAGTCTGCTCTTTAAAAGCTCGGAAAAACGATCAGAGATTCTGAAAGCCCAGAGTCCGGCAGAGATTCTAAAGATACTTGCAGAATGAATTTATAGAGAATAATTTGCAGAGCTAATTGTTACAGATCGTTACTGCAGCTTCGTATGAAACGATGCCGTTGACATTAACAGCGCCATTACTTTGGCGTCTCCAAGTATGTTATTAACAAGCACATATTCATTGGGCTGATGAGCCGTATCGTTTATGCGGCTCCAGACTGCACAATGAATTCCAATATTGCGCAGAAAGGCTCCTACAGTGCCTCCTCCGATACCAATAGGCCGGGTTTTAAAACCATACACTTCCTCTACTGCTGCGGACAACATGGCAACCAGCGGTGAATCAACCGGAGTGGCTTGCGATTCAACCGCTTGAGCGGCGCTGTAACTGATTGTTACTTTATGTTTTACTTCGATTTCTGTTTTAATGCGATCAACTTCTTTAAGCACAGCCTGTATCGGATACCGGGGAAGTATCCTCATGTCCATGCAAAACTGATCGTCACCCGGAATGGTGTTGATATTCGGAACATTGGAAGTTTTTTTTGTCGGCTGAAAGGTAGAATAATCGGGTTCAAAGAGGGGATCTTTATCGTTAAAAATGTCACCCAATTCATTGTAAAGCCGCACTGCCAGTTCCGCCCCGGCCAGATGAGCGTTGGCTCCCAGGTCCGGCCGGGAACCATGAGCCTGTTTTCCTTTGGTAGTAAACTCCAGCCAAAGCAGGTTTTTTTCTGCAATCTCGATTGTCTCTCCCTTGCTATCCCCGCCGTCAGGAATGAGCACTAAATCATCTTTTCCAAACAAGTCCGGACGCTCTCTGAGCAGCGCTGCGATGCCGTAAACACTCCCGCATTCTTCGTCAGCGCAAAAAAGCAATTTAACAGGGAGCCCCGGAACAGAGCCGGTTTCTTTAAAGGCAGCTGCTGCAATAAGAGAAGAGGTAAGCCCTTGCTGGTTGTCTTCTACTCCCCGTCCGATAAGCCGTAGTCCCAAAGGACCATCATCCTTGCGCGTTACCGTCCAGGGATCGCTTTCCCACAGGGACATCTCGCCGGGAGGCACCACATCAAGATGACTCATGATCCACAGTATGCCGCCGGTACTTGTATTTGTGCCGTTAGTTTTACATGCGGCGTTTACATTTACTATCAGATTGGGCCGTACTCCGCCTTTGGCTCGTTGATCTTTAATATCTATCCGTTCAAAGGAAAAACCCCGTTCTTTAAGCCAGCCTTCCAGCCAAAGGGCTTTATCCAGTTCGCCTTCGCCGCCCGATTCAGGGGCAATGGCCGGACGCTTACAAAGCTCCGTTTCCAGTTCTATTGCCAGGTTTTCGGAGTTATCAATGAATGAAAAAAGGCGATCTTTATTTGAGTTGTTCATAGTATCCATAATGTGAAGTAAAAACGACAGCAGCACTGTCAATGGTTCCTTTTAATTGTTCTATTGTTTTTCGAGCGAGTTTCGGGTCCATGCTGTACGCCTGAACACCGATTTTCCCGTTCCTTACTTTTAGTGCATCGCCGGTAAATAAATAACGGCCGTCAATCAGGTACAGCATCGAGCCGTTTGTATGCCCCGGCGCTTTTATACACTTCACGCTTGTCCCGTTACACGATAGTACCTGGCCATCCGGTATAAGATTTATTTTTCGGATATCGAACCCGGCAGGCATTTTGTTTCCGCCAAAAAGGTTTCGTTTTACCGTTCCGTTGAGCAGCACCATTTCATCTTCGTTCATAAAAACTTCGGCATTCGGGAACATCGGCAATCCAGCTACATGATCAAAATCGGAATGGGTCAGAAAAATCCAGTTAACATCACTGACATTGATTCCGGCCTCTTTTAATGATGATTCAAATTTTGCAGGATTCGAAGCGGCATCAACCATAATGTAACCGTTATTTGTCTTAATAAAATATACGGCTCCCAACTGATTCTTTACAGCAAAAATATTTGCGTCCGGAATTTGACCTGTTTCCGTCGGGTTCATAAAGAGAAAAGGAATACAATAAGAAAACCCAATTGCCATAACTAAAACAAAAACTGCTGCAATAGCCAGTAACACCCATTTAATAATCTTTTTCACACGTTTATTCCTTTTTATGTTTCCGGGATTCTACATTAGCCGAGTATGCTTCCCAGCTGGTTCGTACCAGGGTATCGAGGCCGGAGTGTTCCGCCTTCCAGCCAAGGATGGTTCGTGCAAGGCCTGCCGATGCGGTAAGTTTTGCCGGGTCTCCGGGGCGGCGTTCTGCAATCCGGGAGGGGATTGGCTGTCCTGTTATACGCCGTGCTGTCTCCAATACTTCCAGTACCGAAGAGCCTGTTTCGCTGCCCAGGTTTACTGTAAGGCTTTTGTTGTTTTTGCATACATAGTCCAGGGCCAGGGCATGAGCCGCAGCCAGATCGCTTACATGGATATAGTCCCGTATGCAAGTGCCGTCCGGGGTGTCGTAATCATTGCCGAAAATCGCCAACTCCTTCCTCATGCCGCAGGCCGCTTCCATAATTACCGGCAGCAGGTTAGCGGGATTTTGTTCAAGCCCGGAAATACGGCCCTTTACATCGTACCCGGCGGCATTAAAGTAGCGCAG
>WRIX01000100.1 GCA_009782495.1 Treponema sp. | reverse complement strand
GCGGGGAGGGCCTTTGGTATTCGTATAGGCATTGTGCGTTTACCTTATTTTCAGAACTGAACTGTCGTAATCTTCAGGCGGAATAAAACCAAGAAGTTCAATACAGGTAGCGGCAATTGAACTGATGCCAAGGCCGTCTTTTAGGGCGCCATCGTTGCCGCCGCCGGTTCCTCGTTCATATTCACCCTGATAAGCCGGATCGTAAATGATACAGGGTACCGGGTTAAGGCTGTGGCTGGTTTTGGCTTTTGGGCTTCCGTCTGCTTTACATGAAACGGCTCCGGATTTTTTGTCGTGTTCGTACATGTCGTCCGAATTGCCGTGATCGGCTGTAATTATCATCACCGCTCCGGCTTCGTCGACTGCTTTACGAATCCTGCCCAGTTGTATATCCATTCCTTCCATGGAACAAACAACAGCCTGATATATTCCTGTATGGCCTACCATATCGCCGTTGGGAAAGTTCAGCCTGATAAAGTCGTATTTTCCCGAACCAATGGCCTGGATAACCCTGTCGGCAATATCGGCGCATTTCATCCAGGGACGCTGTTCAAAGGGTATTACATCGCTTTTGATTTCTTCGTAATCTTCCAGTTTTTCGTCAAACTTGCCGGTACGGTTACCGTTAAAAAAATAGGTTACATGACCGTATTTTTGCGTTTCGGAAATTGCAAGGGTTCTTACCCCGGAAGCGGCCAAATATTCTCCCAGGGTTTTGTCAATGGCGGGAGGGCTTACCAGATAACGTTTTGGTACATGGGTATCTCCGTCGTATTCCATCATTCCCGCATAACACACAGCAGGCCGCTTTCCCCGGTCGAATTTATCGAAAGTATCATCTTCAAAAGCGGCGGTTATCTCAAGTGAACGATCGCCGCGGAAATTAAAGTACACTACGGCATCTCCGTCTTCAATGGTTCCAATGGGTTTTCCGTCTTCTCCTGCGATAACAAATTCCTTTAAATCCTGGTCTATAATGCCGGGAATTTCTTTCCGGTATGTTTCTACAGCTTCTTTTGTACTCTTAAACGCCCGGGTTTTTCCGTGAACATGAGTATTCCAGCCGCGGTGTACCATTTCCCAGTCGGCTCCGTAACGATCCATGGTGATCCACATCCTGCCTCCGCCCGATCCTATTTTTGCATCAAAGGCGGTGTCAGAATTTTCTTTAAGAAAGGCTTCAAAAGGATCCACATATTCCAGAGCGCTGGTTTCGCCGACATCACGGCCGTCAAAAAGTACGTGAACACGAACCTGCTTTACGCCTTCTTTTTTTGCCTGTAATATCATTGCTTTTAGGTGATCCAGGTGACTGTGTACATTGCCGTCACTAAAAAGGCCGATAAAGTGCAGGGTCGGCGTTTTTTGGCCATTCCCATTAAGTAGATTGGCGATTATTTCTTTCCATGCGGAGCCTTCAAACATCGCCCTGCTTGCAATGGCTTCCGATACAAGGGCTGCCCCCTGATTAAAAACACGGCCGCAGCCCATAGCATTGTGGCCGACTTCGCTGTTTCCCATGTCGTCGTCCGAAGGAAGGCCGACGGCCTTTCCGTGAGCTTTAAGAACAGTATTGGGATTTGCTTTCCGCAGACTGTTAAATGCGTCCATTTTTGCGTCTGCAACAGCATCCCCTTCTTTGTATTTGCCGTAACCGACTCCGTCCATAATAATAAGAACTACCGGACCTTTTCGGCCTTTCCATACGGGATTTTTAATTAATGGATTCATTGTTTTCTCCTTGTTTTTTTACCCAATAATGACGGGTTTGTTATTTGAATCGCATATCCATAATTGTAACGTCATCTGCCAGAGATGCGGTTCCAATCCAGTTGTTTATTTCTTTGGTAACGACTTTTTTTATACTTGATTGGGGGGTTAAATGAATATTTTTAATCAGGTTTGACGCCTGTTCTTCTCCGTACCGTTCTCCGTAGATATTCATCATATCGGTTAGTCCGTCCGAGTACGTACAGAGCCGCAGTCCCTGGGTAATCGGAATTATCTGACAGTCGGAAAAATCGTATCCTTCTTCGATACCAAGCGGAGGAAGAGTGGGGTTTGATATTTTGTAAGTTATTTTATTGGACGATTGCGGAACAAAGATCAATACCGGTGAAAAACCGCAATTGTGTATACGGACTTGCTTAAGGGCAAAATCAACATAAAAAAATACTGCCGCAACAAAAATTCCCGGCGGATTAACATCTTTAATAAAAACGTTAATGCGGTCAGTTACCTTGTCGGGAGTTCCTATATACTGAAACAATTCAAAAGAAGCAAAACAGGCGCCCAGTGCCATTGTTGTAAGGGCGCCGGATATATTTTTTCCCGCCACATCAAAACAACCTATCAGAATATGATCCTTGTCGGGCCGGTAAACACGGTAATAGTCTCCGCCTATTTCGTGTGCCATGTGGTTAAATAAAAACAAATTGAAACGTTTATCGTTTGTTTCCGATTTTTGAAGAAGATGCTGTTGAATTTCCCCTGCACGGTTCAAATCCTGTGTCCGCAGTTCGTTGGTATATTCAATAATTTTTTTCAGGCTGACAATACCAAGATAACTTCTGCGGTGCTGAACCACATACCAGACTGTTTCGTAAGATTCCTGTTTTAAGACATCTTCCAGGATCTTGTTTATATAGGAAGTAGCATCCAAAACTTCTTTTATGGAGATAACATACGCGTCCAGATCCTTTTGCCAAAATTTGGTCCAGGCCGATCTGGCCATTTTTTCCAGCACTTCCCGCGGCAGCACACCCTGGACTGTTCCATCCCGCTCTACAGGAATAACCTTTATATCGGGATTTTCCTCGATCATTTCCATTGCCCATTCAACATTGGATCCGGCATTTATCGGTTCCGCTACTTCGGTAATAAATCCGATTTGAAGCGGAGAAAATGAACGGCCAATATTTTGTGTACTCTGAGCCATATCTTCTGTATACTATAATATGAAAATAGACAGTCTGTCCATTATGAGTTATTCTTATTATTATGGATGTTTTTGGATTTGTTAAAAATGCCCTTCAGACCGGCTTAAATTCCCTTTCCGGCAGGGTGGGTCAGCTTTTAGCAAAGCCGAAAAAACCGGCCTTTCCCCTTGCTGACCGGCTGCTGGCGGATGCATTCAGACTGGAGCAGATTCCTTCTCCTACAGAACAGGAAAAAGAACGGGCTTCGTTTGTGGTTGAACGGCTGTCAGCATTAAATGTTCCCTATGTGGTGGATGAAGACGGTAATATACTTGCAAGTTTGCATTCACTTAACGAAACGGAAATTTCACGGGAACCGCTTCTTGTTTTTACCAGACTGGTTTCCGAGCGGTGGAATTCCCTGGAGAGTCTGGGCAAACTGGAACTTCAGTATGCCCGCGGAGCAGGGCTTGCAGATGCCCTGGGACCGGCGGCGCTTCTTTCCGTTGCCGAAACCTATGCCGAAGGAAGACTTGCTCCGGAGCGGGATATTTGCCTTTTCTTTTCCGCACATCACTTTGACGATCCGGTAGCGGATGCTTTTCGCATTGTTACTTCCGGTACACGTTTCAGACCTGTTGCTGCTATCGGTGTCAGAGGATTTATGCTGGGGTTTTTAACCAGCCATACGCTTGGATCGTACCGGGCGCTGTTAACCGTAGCAGAAGAAGAAGGACAGAAGGCCGGTGCAAATGCAGTAGTAAACGCCCTTGTTGATATTACCCGGCATTTTCAAAAAGCGGCAGAAGCTTTTGGTTCGGGTTTAAATCTTTATTTTAAACGGGTCGAAGCCCAGAGTTCGTATCACCTTACGCCTGCCGAAGGAGAACTGGAACTTGAACTGGAATCTGCCGATGGTGAAATCCTGGAAACGGCCCTGGAAAATATCAAAGCCGTTGCGGAAACAACCGCCTATGCTGCGGTTAAAGGTTCATTCAAGGTTATAGCGTCCATTCCTCCAGGTGATCCGGAACTAAGCAAAGATCTGGCGGACAAAGTTTTAAAAGAAATGAAAGAACTAAAAATTGATGTGGCGGAAGAAGCCAAACCCGATCCGGCATCGTTCCTTTCCGCTGTGGGAATACCGGCTGTTTCCGTTGGAATTGCATCGGGCAGGGAAGGACTTAGCGTGGATACGGTTGAGCTGGCTTCTGTGGAAAAAGGACGGCTGCTGTTGGAACGAATTATCCTGCAGGCGGGAAAAATGACCGGACAGGATAAAACGCAGAATTAAAAACAGCGGAGGACACAATGGCAGATGATCTTTTAAGCAGAACCTGGCATCATTCAAAATTTTCCGATATTGGCGCCCTGGTTGCATTAAAAGAAAAAAAGAATGTAAAAATATCCCTTGCCTTTCCGACTTTGAACGAAGAAGCTACCATTGGAAAAGAAATATTAATCATGCGGACAGAGTTAATGGACAGGTATCCCCTGCTGGATGAAATTGCCATAATCGATTCATCTTCCAAAGACAATACCCGTAAAGTTGCCGAACAGTTCGGCGCCAAAGTGTTTACTTCCAGAACAATACTTCCCAAGTGCGGCAGTTTTAAGGGGAAGGGAGAAAACCTCTGGAAAAGCCTCTATGTTCTGGAAGGCGATATTGTCGTCTGGGTCGATGCGGATATCTCCAATATTTCACCAAAGTTTGTTTATGGTCTTCTTGGCCCTTTGCTGGAAGATGACCGGATAAGTTATGTTAAAGCATTTTACGAACGGCCTATTCGTTCTTCCAAAGGGATAACCAGTTCGGGCGGCGGCAGGGTTACGGAAATCCTTGTGCGGCCCCTCTTTTCTCAATTCTTTCCGGAACTTGCCCGGTTTATTCAACCGCTGTCGGGTGAATATGCAGGCCGCCGCAGTTTGCTGGAACGGCTTCCGTTCTCCGTGGGTTACGGTGTCGAACTGGGCCACCTGATCGACATACTGGAAATGGACGGTATAGAAGCCCTTGCCCAGGTTGATCTGGACATGCGTATACACCGTAATCAAACAACCGAAGCCCTGGGCCGTATGTCATTTGGAATACTCCACACTTTTTTTGAACGAGTGCAAAAATACGGAAAGTCCGGGCCCATTTCTGACTTGGGAGAGTACCATATTTCTCTGGAACGGTCGGATGCCGAACATAATGTGGTTAAGACAGAAATTTCCACCGTGGAACGGCCGCCCATAACTACCGTTCATGAATATCGTACGCGATTTAAAAGATAAACACCCTCTAATTCTCGAACCACAGCTTGGGCAACTTCGTTGAACTGTCCCACTTCCAGGGAGCACTTTCACTGCTACCCCAAACCCAGCCCAGATTGAATTTCCACCAGTTTTCAGTCTCGGCGTTAGTCGTTGTTACATCAGCGCCATCAATTGAGTTCGCATTACTTGTCCATGATCCTCCCGTCATATCGCTTCTGCCGTAGTTATTGCTGAGGGTTACTGAATTCCACCCCACTATGCGGCCAATGTTTCCGGCGGTGCCAGTTATGGATTCATTCAGGGCTACGCAATTCAGTACCGAGCCGGAACTCCAGTTAGTTCCCACAATACCGCCGACTCCACCATTTTTGACTGTATAAGATTTGCTGACTTGGACAGTTCCGCTGGCGTAACAGTTCTTAATCGTAGAATTTGTTCCGCTGCTTCCCACAACACCGCCGGTTACAGAAGAATCAGTATCACCGTTAATTACTATCAGATTGCTGGAGTAACAGTTTTCCACTGTACCCTCGTCGTTCCAGCCGAATACTCCGCCAACAGAACCATAACCACCTTCAAACCCAATGCTTTTGACAGTACCGCCAATAACAACACAGTTAAAAAATGTACCGCGGCCGCCGCCAACTGCACCTGCATTCCAGGTAGTGGTGATATCAACATTAGTCAATTTAATATTCTTTATTGTGCAGCCCGGACCGACATAACCAAATAAACCGGCATCACCCGCACTGTTGACAGTAAGATTACTGATTGTTTTTCCATTTCCGTCAAAGACACCGGTAAAATGCGGATGATCATCACTAACCCATGGGCTTATTGGCGTAAAATTGGAAACGCCGCTCATGTCGATGTTGGCGGTAAGTTTGTAGTTTGCGTCGAGTGTCCAACCTTTATATGGGTCCGGGTTTGCCGTTCCCCTGCCAACATAACCCAGCTCAGTTGCAGTGCTGACAAGAATGTGATCAGGGGTAGCGTCACTGCTTGTGCTACCGTTGTCACATCCTGTCGTAAGTAACCCAAATACAAGCACAACGCTGAATATTCCCAGGCTAAACAAATGTTTCAGTTTCTTCATTTTTCAAGATCTCCCTATTGTTAGAATTAACCCAGCGTTTAATTTAATCGTTTTGCGATAGAAATGGTCTTTTGGAATAAACGAAGACTTGCAGGAGATATTTGATTATTTTCGTTGAATTTATGTATTTTAAGGTAAAATCTTACTTGCTAAGTGCTAAATTCTATGGCATTATTGCTCTATTGCTGGCGTTTACTGCATAACGATAATGTGCTCGATCTAAACGCTGGTTATTTTTAGCGCTTTGTATAATCCGTGGTTAATAAATAATAAAAAAGCATCATCCCACTAATAGGGGAATATTGATGCGTTCAGCCCGGCTAAATCATGTCTGCCGTGTCTGTTATCTCTCCCCTAGCGCGCAGATCGGAGAGGATTTGCGTGTAAAACCCGCTGTCGATTTTGTACTTTTTCCGGTAAACGATATAACTTACCACGATACACAGGAGGGGAAAGATTAGCATTGCGGTTTTCATCATGAACAGGCCCTCCTTTGTTACTTCGGCGGCTGTCTCGGCTTCTTTAATGCCCGATATAATAATAATTGCCGAAACAACGCCGCTGGCGATTGCTCCGCCCATTTTGTTGATAAAGGGCTGGAGAGAAAATGTGATGCTGTCGTTTCGCTTACCGAGTTTCCAGTGCCCGTAATCTACGGAGTCAGCCAGGAACATCAGCATTAAAAGCTGTACAAATGACTGCCCCACAAAAAGCAGAATACCTGCAATTCCAATAAACAGCATTACAGTGGCCGGAGCGAAAAAGAAGATGATATAGCCGGCAACAATCAGAATGATTGAGGCAGTATAAAGGGTTTTGCGCTCATACCGTTTGCTGAACAGGGGAAAGACAGCCAGAGCAGTGATCTGCGACACGCCGAGAATCAGGGCAAAGATCGAGTACATTCCCTCGTCGCCGTATGCGTATTTAAAAAAGTACAGGCCAAAACTGGTTGTTGTCATATAGCCGATCATAAAGAGCGACATTGCAATGGCGGTAAAGAACAGTTGATCATTTTTGTAAATTATCTGGAACAGTTCCCGAAGGGAGGTACTCTGTTTTCGATCCGCGACCAGCCCTGCTTCTTTTACTCCAAACAGTGTTATACATTGTCCTGCAACCATGATGACCGTTACCAGAATGGCAAAGGCAAAATAACCTTTTTGCAGGCTGCCGAAGCGTTCTCCCAGCAATCCGGTCAACGGCACAATACCGGCCACAACAAAGAACAACCCGACATTGGCGCAGATACGGGCGATGGCCCCAATCTTTTCGCGTTCTTTCTGATCGATGCTGAGGGCAGGGAGCATGGACCAGTACGAAATGTCGTTGGCTGTAAAGCTCATTCCCCACATCAGGTAGAATACGGCGAATGCGCCGACAAATGCGCCGCCTTTCAGATTAAAGTCCGTATACAGAAGCACGGTAAACAGTCCGGACAGTACCGCGCCAATGGCGATCCAGGGTTTGAACTTGCCCCAGCGTGTGTGCGTGTTATCGACAATAAAGCCCATTACCGGATCATTGATTGCATCGTAGATCCGGGCCATGAGGATTATACCCGCCACCCACCACATTGTAACGGTGGGGAGTTTGATCACATCAGTCAGGTAATAGATCATATACATGCTGATAAGTGAGTAGACCATGTCCCTTCCGATTGTACCCATGCCGAAGGTCAGGCGGTTGCGCTTTGATGTGCTTTGCATGACAGAAAATCCTCCTGTAATAAGTATTGATTATTCTGAAATAGCTTCTATCGTATACAAATTCGATCCGAAATCGCCCAATAAGCGTGTTTGATTATTATAATAGCTTCCCATAAACTGGTTGTTCAGCATTATCCCGGCTGCAAGGGCGCTGCCCTGACATTCGTATGTTTCAACGCAGTCGGTCAGGGCGTAATGGCGGTTCACTGTCCGTAAAATAAAGCCTGCCGGATTAAGAGCTACGGGTGTTATGTGCTTGACCAGACCGCCGAAGCGTTTGATGTACAGTCTTTGCGGGCGGGTGGTCACGCGGCAGCGCGTGTCGGGTGCAAACCCTGGAATGCGGAGCGTATCCGGCCCTTCGCTGACGTCCGCCATTGTCTGGAAAAACCCTGCCACCGCCTGTTCCTT
>WRIX01000099.1 GCA_009782495.1 Treponema sp. | reverse complement strand
TTATACACCAATACCGATGCGATTGTGACGATTTTTTTTGCTGTATAATCCAGTGTCAGCGGATGTGTGGAGAGCATATCTTTCAAATTCATTAATTCCACAACACGGTCGATGTTATCCCTGGTTTTGCTGTCGCTCATTCTGTAGTTCTTCGGCGCTACTTCCAGTTCCGCCAGTACAGTAGTGCAAAAAATTTGATGATTTGGGTTCTGGAAAACATAACCGACTTTTCGGGACATGGAACTGATGGTCTTGCCTGTTGTGTCTTCTCCTTCAACAAAAACTTTGCCGGAACTGGGACGGAGAAGTCCGTTAAAATGCCGGACCAGAGTTGTTTTTCCGCTTCCGTTCTGCCCAACAATGGAAATAATATCGTTGTTTTCTATTTCCAGATCCACCCCTTTAAGGGCTGTAACTCCGGTCGGATAGGTATGAACAAGCGCTTCGGTTCTAAGAATAATATCGCTCATACCCGGTGTCCTCCGGCTTTTTGGAACATTTCCACGGCTTCGGACAGTTTAATCGGAGCGGTACCGTCCTCCAGAGTAAGCCCCAGGCTTATGGCTGCCTCCGTTACCTGGGGGATTCTTATTTTATATCCGTCCAGGATGTCTTTTTTCTGGAACACCGATCGAACATCTCCGTATTCAACAACTTTGCCTTTATGTATGATCATTAATTTGCTGGCGTATTGGGCGATTTTTTCGATGTTATGATCAACCATTATAATGGTACTTCCCGTTTCATGAAGTTTTTTTACCAGACCAAAAACTTCATCACGGCCGATTGGGTCAAGCTGGGAAGTGGATTCATCCAGAATAATAACCCTTGGCTGAAGTGCAAGCATACAAGCAATAGCCACACGCTGCTGTTGTCCACCTGAAAGCCGGAAAGAAGAACGATCCAGCAATGAAAGGACGCCGCAGGCGTCTGCAGCTTCCCGTATACGTTGTTCCATTAGTTCCCTTGAATAGCCAAAGTTACACATGGCAAAAGCTATTTCGTCTTCTACCGTTTCCTGGGTAAACTGACTTTCCGCTTCCTGGAAAACAATACCGATAACGCTGGCGGCGGCGGTTCCTTTGGAATCTTCCAAATCTTTTCCGTCCACATGTATTGTACCTTCCCACTGGCCTCCGATTGTATAGGGAATAACTCCCACTAAAGCTGTACAAAGGGTGGATTTTCCCGCTTTGTTACAGCCGACAATACCAAGAAAATCATTCTCTTCCACTGAAAAAGAAACAGAGTCCAATGCTTTAACTTTGGTATTGGGGTAAATATAGGAAAAATTCTCCACAGTTATTATTGGTTTACTCACGGGGTTTTATCCTGTTTTATAAGCAGGCGAACGGCATCGCAGGCTACATGGACAGTGTCTTCCATTTTTCCCCAATTCATGATGGCTCCGGCTCTTTTGCCCCGAATACTGGAAATAACAAAGATAGCGGCAGCTTCCATTTCCGAAGCAACAACGTTTCCCCGTTTCCATGCTTCCCAGCGTTCCTTAAGCCTGGATGCGGCGGGTTGGTTATCGGGATCAACCTCTCCGTAGAAAGAATCCTTGGATTGCGTAATGCCTTCAAGGTATTTAAGACCCCGTTTTCCGGCGGCTTCCGACAGAGCGGCCACAACATGACGATCTGCTACAGCCGGGTATTCTATGGGAATATAATGGATTGTAGTGCCTTCGTCCCGTACTGCAGCGGTACATATTGCACCGTCCCATGAAGGATCTTTGGAAAGTTCACAAACAGGGCCGGCGGTTCCTATCCGGATAAAGGTATCTGCTCCTATTTTAATTAGTTCTTCCAGAGCTATGGCTGTGGAAGGGCAGCCCATGCCGGTAGATGTAACCGAAACCGGAACGCCGTCGAGTTTTCCGGTCCAGGATTTGTGTTCACGGTTGTGGGCTACCAATTTTGCGTCATCCAGAAAACCGGCAATAAAATCGGTACGGAAAGGATCGCCGGGAAGAAAAACATACCGGCCGACATCCCCTTCCTTCATTTTAATATGGTACATTAAATCCGTTTTCTCGTAGAACGCCATGCCGTTTACTCCTGTTTTGCCTTGTCAGCTTTTATTAATAGTCTTACCGCATCGCAGGCTACCTGGACGGTGTCTTTCATTTCTTTAAAAGCCATTATCGAGCCAGCCCGTTTTCCCCGTATGCCGGAAATAACATAGATTGCCGCGGATTCCATTTCGGAGCACATTACGTTTCCCCGTTTCCAGGCTTCCCAGCGTTCGTTAAGGCGCCCTGCCGCCGGCATATTATTCGGTTCATGCTGACCGTAAAAAGAATCTTTGGTTTGGGTAATACCTTCTATATAATTGAGATTCAGGTTCTTTGCCGCCTCTGCCAATGCTGCGATTACATGTCTGTCCGCAACTGCCGGGTATTCAACGGGGATATAGTGGATTGTAGTACCTTCGTCCCGAACCGCTGCTGTACAGATAACGCCGTCCAGGGATTCATCGTACGATGCATCACAAACCCTTCCGGCAGTTCCTATTCGGATAAAGGTATCCGCTCCTATTTTAATTAGTTCTTCCAGAGCTATGGCTGTGGAAGGGCAGCCCATGCCGGTAGATGTAACCGAAACCGGAACGCCGTCGAGTTTTCCGGTCCAGGATTTGTGTTCACGGTTGTGGGCTACCAATTTCGCGTCGTCCAGAAAACCGGCAATAAAATCGGTACGGAAAGGATCGCCCGGAAGAAACACATACCGGCCGATATCTCCTTCTTTACACCTGATGTGATATTGTTTGCCGTCCTCTCTTAGGTCTACAGCCATAGTCCTCTCCTAATTGAAACACTTTCTAATACATATAAAGTATCATGACTTTTTCTAAACTGTCAAATTTTTTTCATTATTTTTTTTCAAAGTAACATTTTAACTGTTATTTAATACCATATTGTATTATTAATGGTGATATAATACCAATCAATAGGATGTCATAAAAAATTAAAAACTTTTCATGGTAAATAATTGCAAAATAATAAAAAATGGTACAATAATTACAAACGTCTATGCAAAAGAAAATTGAACGGGCCAATCAGATAGCCAGGATACTCAGGGAACGCAACGGTACTTCCATTAAAGAATTGGCCGAAGAACTGGCTGTTTCCAAAATGACTATTCGCAGGGATCTGGAAGAATTGCATCAAGCCAATATTGTATCTCTTGTTCATGGTGCGGCAATTTATAAGGGAGAAGGGCCGCCAAACGGGCAGGCCAGAGACTACCATCTGATTCTGGAAAAAGCCGTAAATAATCCCGAAAAAGAACGAATAGGAAAAGCGGCTGCAGATCTGGTTAAACCGGGAGATACTATCATTATTGATATTGGAACTACCACAGAACAATTGGCCAGGAATATTCCGCAGAACAGTCCCATCACGGTATTGTGTTTTACTATAAATGTTCTTTTTGAAATTTACAAAAAAAATGTGCAGAATCTGATTATGGGCGGCGGGTATTACCATGTTGATACCCAATTGTTTGAATCGCCGGATTCAATCAATTTTATCCGTCAAACGCGGGCCAGCAAGTTTTTTATTTCAGCCGCCGGTGTAAGCAGTGAATTGGGTCTTACCTGCATAAATCAGTATGAGGTTGGCGTAAAACAGGCTTGTATTGATTCTTCCCTTCAGAAGATACTTTTGGCAGATTCACAAAAATTCGGGCTTATCAGGCCTGCATTTTTTACTTCACTGGAAAAAATTGATATGGTAATTACCGATACGGAAATAAGCAGCGAGTGGGTAAAAATTATGGAAGATATGGGCATTACCGTAATGATGGTTTAAAATGCCCAATAACCATGACTGAACACATCAATCTCACCCTGTTGGTGTAAAAGGATTATCCATGAAGCATGTTCACGTATATGCTTCATGGATAATCCAATGCAAACCAGTGTGATAATAATACTACCATTTTTAGACACTCGCAAAGAACGCAAAGAGGTTTATTAAATTTTCTTTTTCCTCTCCGCGATCTTTACGAGCTCCGCGTGAGAAATTTTAAGAGTTGGTAGCTGCTTACTGCTCACTTTAAATGATCTACTGCGGCCCGCTCAATGGGGAATCCTTCCGTATAACGTTTAATAAATTCCCGGAAGCCCTGTATATCTTTTTCTTCCGGCTCGATCTTCTCTCCGGCATTCCCTGCAAAAACTTTTTCGGCTAAATAGGATTCCAGTGTTTCACTGCCCTGTTTTTTCTGCAGATAGGAGGCAAGCAGTGCGATTCCCCAGGCGCCGCCTTCTCCGGCGCTTTCCATTACCGCCACAGGTATATTCAGGGCAGCAGCCATTATTTTTTGTCCGACTTCTTTTGTCTTAAAAAGGCCGCCGTGTCCCAGAAGGCAGTCGAGTTTGACATTTTCTTTTTCTGTAAGAATATTCACCCCAAGTCTGAGGGATGCTGTTGTGGAAAAAAGCAGGGTACGCATAAAGTTTGCCAGGGTAAAACGGCTCTCCGGCGTTCTTGCAAAAAGCGGGCGGCCTTGTTCAAAGCCGGTAATATGTTCACCGGCAACATAATTAAACAGCAGAAGACCCCCGCCGTCTGCATCGGCTTCAAGCGCTTTATTATACAACGCATCGTACAACCTGGGTTTATCAATTTTTGATTCACTTACGCTTGCCACTTCTCCAAACAGTTTTATCCATGCATCAAGGTCGGTAGTGCCGTTATTGCAATGAACCAGGGCTACAGGACGGCCGGAAGGAGTTGTAATCATGTCTATTTCCGGGTACACACGGGACAGCGCTTTTTCTACCACGATCATAACAAAAATTGAAGTCCCGGCTGAAATATTGCCGGTTCGTTCCGCTACACTGTTTGTGGCAACCATTCCGGTTCCCGCATCTCCTTCGGGCGGACAAAGTGGTATGCCGCTTTGCAGGGTTCCCGAAGGATCGAGGAGCTTTGCCCCTTCTTCGGTCAGTGTTCCTGCGGCTTCTCCGGCATTTAATATTGCAGGCAGAATGTCCGGGAGCTTCCAGTCAAAGGATGATCCGGTCAGAGTGCCGAAGATTTCCAGCATTTTTGCATGGTATTGATTGTTCGTTGAGTCCACAGGAAATACTCCGGAGGCATCTCCCACACCCAGTACTTTTTTTCCTGTAAGTTTATAGTGTACATAACCTGCCAGGGTAGTTATAAAGGCAATGTCTTTTACATGGCTTTCGTTATTAAGAATTGCCTGATATAGATGGGCAATAGTCCAGCGCTGAGGAATGGCAAAATTGAATTTTTCGGTCAGTTCCGCAGCAGCTTTTTCCGTAATGGTATTGCGCCATGTGCGGAATGGCACCAATTGTTTTTCGTCCTTGTTAAACACAAGATACCCGTGCATCATGGCAGAAATGCCGATGGCGCCGGTTTTTGCAAGCGCCGTTCCGTAACTGTTTTGTACATCTGTGGCCAGATTACGGAAACAGTTTTGCAAACCCTTCCATACGTCATCCAGACTGTATGTCCAGATTCCGTCCGCAAGCTGATTTTCCCAGTCATGGCCTCCTGATGCAATGGGAACGTGATTTTCGCCGATGAGTACAGCTTTTATCCGGGTGGATCCCAGTTCTATGCCAAGACTTGTTTTACCGTCAATAATTGCCTGTTTTATTGCTGTTTTATCCATGCTATTGTCCTTTATATTGTTATATCATTATGGTATACTTGATCTTGATTTTTTAGCAATGGTAAAAAACAGTTTTATTTGATATGAAAAAACCTGCGCTTAATTCACTTGTCTGGTATAAGGGACATCCCGCTATTGTTGCCGAACTCGGTGAAAAAATAACTATCAACGCCGCAACAGGCAGGACAACGGAGACTATTAAAGTACGGGAAAAGGACATTGAAGTTCTTCATCCCGGGCCGTTAAAAGATTTGACTGGTTTGATTTTTCAGAGTGATTCAGTAATTAATCAAAACGTGCACGACGCCTGGGATTTAATGAGCGGCGGCGCTTCGGTTACTCTTGAGGAGTTGGCTGAGCTTGTCTATGGCGAATTCACTCCGCAAAGCGCCTGGGCTGCCCGGATGCTTCTGGCGGATGGTCTTTATTTTACCGGAACCGTTGATGCGATAACTGCGAGAAGCGCCGGTGAAATAAACGCTGACGAGGAAAAGAGGCAGAGTAAAGCGAAAGAAGGCCAGGATCGTGAAGCATTTCTGGAACGGCTGCGGAACGGTACTGTTAAGTCCGGGGAAGACAACCGCTTTTTACAGGATGTGGAAGCCCTTGCCTGCGGACAAACAGACAAAAGCCGTACCATGAAAGAGCTTGGCAGAACAGAAACGCCTGCGGAAGCTCACCGTCTTTTGCTTGAATGCGGTTTCTGGAACAAATATGTTAATCCCTATCCGCGGAGGCACGGAATTGCTTTCGGAACATCTGATGCAGTGCTTGCCGGGCCGTCGCCGCTTTCTCCGGAGCGGCGCGACCTTACGCATCTTCCGGCTTTTGCCATTGACAGCCCGTGGAGTAACGATCCCGATGATGCAATTTCTTTGGAAACAGACAATGACCGGCGTATTCTGTATGTTCACGTGGCAGATCCCGCATCGGAAATAGCAAACGGATCACCGGTGGATCTTTCTGCCAGAGAACGCGGAACAACGCTTTACCTTCCCGAGAGGACATGGCTTATGCTCAGTGAAGAGATCCTGTCCCGCTTTGCTCTGGGAATAAAAGGAACCGCAGACAGTGCGCTCACGATCAAACTATACCTTGGTGAAAACGGAGCAATTGAAGAAACAGAGATTTTTCCTTCTATAGTAAATGTTACCCGGTTGAGTTATGAAGAAGCGGATAAACTTATTGATGGATCACTGAATGAATTGATGGAACTTGCCGAGGCAAACCTGGAACGCCGTCTGAATGCCGGCGGTGTAAACATTGCCCTGCCGGAAGTTCACATTTCGGTTAAAAAGAACAGTGTGATTATTCAGCCTGTTATTCCCTGGCGATCCGCCGACATGGTCCGTGAATGTATGTTACTGGCAGGGGAGGGCGCCGCACTTTGGGCTTCACGCAGACAACTGCCCTTTCCCTACATCACCCAGGAAACGGGAGATCTTCCGGCAAAGCCGCTGCCCGGTTTTGCGGGAAGTTACCAGCTTCGCCGCTGTATGCGGCCCAGATCCGTGTCTGCAAAGTCCGGTTACCATTGGGGCCTGGGACTGGACAGTTACAGCCAGGTAACAAGCCCGCTTCGGCGTTACACCGACCTGCTTGCCCACCAGCAGATTTATGCCTGTCTTTGTAAAGAGGCGGGCGTGCCCGGATACGAGCCTTTGAACGAAGAAGCGTTGTTGTATTGTCTTGCCGCAGGAGATGCCGCGGCGCAGGCGGCAACCCAGGCGGAACGGGCGTCGAAGTCTCATTGGATTGCCGTTTATCTGGATGATATGATTGCCGCTAATCCGGGCGCTGAATTCGTATGGGATGCCGTTGTAATGGAAAAACGGGCAAACGGCGCCGGCATTATTATTCCCGGCCTGGGGCTGGAAACTCAGGTAGGAGGATCATTTGCTTTGAACGATGCAATCAAAGTCCGCCTGAAATCAGTACGGATTCCGGAACTGGAAATGAACTTTGTGAGTGTATAGTTTTGCCCGGCTGTCTGAAATTGTTATCGGGTTCTCAGGCATTCCTAAAATGGCCCTGACCATTAATACGGTATTTTATGGTTGTTAGCGCTTCGAGGCCCATTGGTCCCCGGACGTGAAACTTCTGGGTGCTGATACCCAGTTCTGCTCCGAAACCAAACACGCCGCCGTCTGTAAAGCGGGTCGAAGCGTTCACATACACACAGGCTGCATCCACCTCGCGGCAGAATTGATCCGCCGCTTTTATGTCATTGGTTAGTATCGCTTCCGAATTACCGGTGTTATAACGGTTGATGTGAGCAATTGCTTCTTCAAGGGAATCCACGGTTTTAACCGCCAGGATATAATCAAGAAATTCCGTTGCCCAGTCTTCTTCCGTAGCTTCTTTAAGCAGCAAATTTGGAAAAGGTTGAATGTATTCTCCCGTTCGCAGCCGGTCAGTTATACCGGTAATTGCCGTCATTGAGGCGGCGTCACAGCGGAGTTCCGCCTTGCCTTCCAGCCGGGCTGCCAAAGCCGGCATAAGGGCAGGCAAAACGTTGCAGTGAACCAGCAAGGTTTCTACCGCATTGCAGGCGCCGGGTTTTTGCAGCTTTGCGTTTTCTACGATATTCACCGCCGCTTCCATATCGGCGCTTTCATCCACATAGATGTGGCAGTTTCCTTCTCCGGTTTCGATTACCGGAATACGGGCATTCTCCACGACACGGCGAATCAGATCATGACGGCCGCGCGGAAGAACGACATCAATATATCCCCGTGCATT
>WRIX01000098.1 GCA_009782495.1 Treponema sp. | reverse complement strand
ATATAAACAAGGGCAATATAATCTGGACGCTGCCTTCAGAAAGTCCGGGAGTGGCATATTCAGGCGTTAATTATGACAATGGAAAACTTTATTATACAGATTATTCGGGACATATGTGCTGTGTTGATACAGAAAAAAAACAACTGGTTTTTAGAACTAACATAGGCGACAGAGTTTATGCTCCCATTCATATAGACAATGGTAAATTATACGCCGGCGGAAGAAGTACAAAAATGCACTGTATTGACGGAACCAGCGGCGAAATAATATGGTCAACATTTTCATTTAATAAAACAACATGGTTTTCGGGAGGTTCAGTTTCTGTAGGAGATATCCTGTATACCGGTACTTCCGATGAACATACAATTGTCTCAATAAATAAGCAGACAGGAGAATTATTGCATTCGTTTCCGGCCGAAATGAATGTCTATACGCAGCCTGTTCTTAACGGAGAAAATGTAATTGCCATTTCGACATTTAATAAATCATATATCATTGAATTTGACACCAAAACCAAACAAAAACTTTGGCAGGGACAGGTTGAAGAAGATGTATTATCTTCTCCGTCAATATATAAAGGAAAAATATATTTTGGTTCTGATTCAGGCAGGATTTATAGTATTAATTTGAAATGAGGCTCTCTGCAGTAAAAATACCTGTGTAACAAGGCGGTTCTTATGCTATACTTTTCTTATGAGCCAAACAAAACTTGATATATTGGTTGATATCCTTAAAGAAGCGCCGGACGAGGTGTTTATTCAGCCTCATAATGTGCCGGACCCGGATGCCATTGCTTCCAGCCTTGGTATGTACTATCTTCTTTCACAGCGGGGAATACAGAAGCTCGCCATTGTGTACGATCAGGAAATAGAAAAGGCCAATTCCCTCAGGATGCTCGAATTATTCAAGGTTCCGGTAATCCGCGCCGCCGATGCCAGTACGCTGGGCGCCGAGGACTGGGCAGTACTGGTAGACGCCCAGAAGGGAAACGCCAACATCACCAACCTCCCCACCTATGAGGTAGCGGCCATCGACCACCACGAGTACATGGGCAACATGGGTTACCGCTTTGAGGATATACGCCCGGAAGCGGGAAGCTGCAGTGCCATTGTTGCGGATTGGTTTTTTGAAAACAACATCGAACCCCCCAGGACTGTCGCGACTGCGCTTCTTTACGGCATCCTCATGGATACCGATAATCTGACCCGCGGCGCCTCCGATTTTGACATCAATATGTTCTACCGGCTCTACAGTCTTTCCGACATTGACATGATTGTTGAACTCAAGGGGAACGAGATTTCCGTTAAGGACCTGGAATTGTACGCAGACGCTTTTAAGACCGTGGAAATTTACGACGAGCTTGCCTTTCTGCGCTTACGGAATGTGAACGATTCCCTTTTGGGCGCGGCAGGTGATATTGTAGTAAGCGTTGCCGGCGTGAACATCGTTATTGCCTATGCGGTACGCGAGAACGGAATCAAACTATCGGTAAGGAGTACCAGCAATGCAATAAAAGCCAACGATCTTGTCCGGTTTCTGGTAGAAGGCTGCGGAGTGGGCGGCGGCCACGATAACATGGCAGGCGGTTTTATCCCCGGGGAAAATCTCAGTTCCGCCCGTGTGCTGGACACCTTTCTTAAACATCGTGCCATTCAGTTCCATGAGAAGATGAGAGAGGATACGTAACCGGGAATCGTACGCAAAAATCATACTATAGTTACCGGAGGATACCATGTGGATTTTATTTGCATTCTTGTCGGCTGTTTTTGCCGCACTCACTTCAATTCTGGCCAAAATCGGTATAGAAAACATTAACTCCAATCTGGCGGTTGCGATCCGTACCGTCGTAGTGCTTCTTCTTGCCTGGGGTATTGTTTTTATTACCGGAAAACAACAAGACCTTGTACACCTGGACAGGAAAAATATCATCTTCCTGGTGTTATCCGGTATTGCAACAGGTCTGTCCTGGCTCTGTTATTACCGCGCCCTGCAAATCGGAGAAGCTTCCAAAGTAATCCCCATCGATAAATTCAGTGTTGTAATTGGCATGGTTTTGGCCTTTATTGTTCTGAAAGAAGCTGTTACAATAAAAACAATTATAGGCGGAGTATTGATCACCGCCGGTACCTTTGCGCTTATCCTGTAATCAGAGTATCATAAGGCATGGTTCAAACCAACGAAGACTCAAAACTCATTTTGGAAAACGGAGTTTTGTCCGGCAGTGTAAGAAATTGCTTTGTCCGCCTGGATACAGTTCCCGGCACTGCGGCGCTGGAAATATTTTTTCCTAAAAGCGCCGATAAAGATCGCTGGGAGATAAGGGATATACTCAATGAACCTTACATTATCAAGAAGGAATGGGTTGATTCGGGCCTGCGTCTTATGATTAAAGACATCCCTCCCAAAAAATTATGGGAAACCACCAAACCGCTAATCGAAAAAATAGCCGCCCACTTCAGCGGAAGATACCCGGATGATGTGTTCAGGCGTTATAAACATTATGTTTGCGGTAAATTATCACGGGTAATCCTTCTTCATATCAACGAAACAGTCGTTTTAAAATACTGCGAAGAATTGCGTGCGGATTTTACCAGGAATTACTGCAAAGCGGTATTTACCGAACAAGGCAACTGTGAAAAAGTGTATATTAATTGTTATGAGGCAGGAACATTGGAATACAAAAACGGATTTATTGAAATGCACCGGTGGGAAAACGAAGACGAAGCTCAGTCTGTTTCCTATTTAAGCAGACGTTATACCCAGCGTCTGCTGGACGGTGTAATAGACGAGCCGGATATCAAAATAAAAATGATCGAAACAATCAGATCGTCCATGAATTCATCATCCATAGAAAACGAAGATCGCGAATTGTTCGATAAAGCTTTATCAATTCTGGAAACCAATTCATGAGTCAGCTTTTTAATTATAAATCCCCTCGTTTGGGTCAGGGAGCGGTATTTCTCTGCGCCGTTCTTTGGAGTACCAGCGGTCTTTTTATTAAATTGATTGACTGGGACCCAATAGTTATTGCCGGGATGCGTTCATTAATTGCAGGGTTGTTTATGTTAACGGTCCGCTTTCTGTCTGCTAAACGAAGAAGGTCTCCTTTTAAACTTCGTTATCTCTGGGGCGGAGGTTTCGCCTATAGTATTACGATGCTTCTTTTTGTCCCGGCAAATAAACTTACCACTTCCGCCAATGCAATTTTGCTCCAGTACAGCGCTCCGGTCTGGGCTGCATTGTTGGGCTGGCTTCTGGCAAAGGAAAAACCCAGAATGGTAAACTGGATAAGTCTTGCTATGGTGATTGGCGGCCTGTGCCTCTTTTTTAAAGATGGACTTGCCGGCGGTTCTTCTACGGGTAATCTTCTGGCTTTGCTGTCGGGTATCAGTTTTGGAGCCAACTCGGTTTTCCTGCGTATCCAAAAAGAAGGTGATCCGGCAGATGCCTTAATCCTTGCCCATATTCTTACATTTCTGGCAAGCATTCCCTTTATGTTTCTTCACCCGCCTTCCTTTACCGCCGCAAACACCGCATTAATTCTGCTTATGGGCATAGTACAGCTTGGCATGGCATCGCTGCTCTTCGCATACGGAATTAAACGTGTCCCCGTTGTTCAGGCAATGCTTACTGCGGCAATTGAACCAATTCTTAATCCCGTTTGGGTACTCCTGGTAACGGGAGAAAGACCTACAATTGTCGCACTGTTGGGAGGATTAATAATTATTGCCGCCGTTATGGTTTCTACCATAGACCTTTCAAAGAAAACAAGTGTATAACAATACTATGATCGCAGGAATTATCGGAGCGGCAGGATATGCCGGAGCGGAACTTGTCCGGCTTTTGCTTGCTCACCGGAATATTACCGGCCTTGTTTTGGCATCGGTAAGCAGGCCGGGTGAATCAATCACTTCGCTATACCCCAATTTTCTTAACTCCGGCAAAGCGGAAAGCAATCCCGCATTGGCAAAATTCGGAAAAGACGGAGCAACGCTGACAACACCGGAAGCATGTATTGCTGCATCCGATATTGTTTTCGGCGCACTTCCTGCCGGTGCCGGAGAAGGTTATGCAAAGTTGTGCCTTGAACGGAAGATTTCCTATATCGATCTTTCGGCGGATTTCCGTTTTGGCGATGATGAAGAAAGCTATAGTGCGTGGTACGGCAAACCCTGGCAGCATCCTGAACTCCATCAACATTCGGTTTACGGCCTTCCTGAACTCAACAGAGAGCGAATCAAAGAACGTGCCGCCGCCGGCCCCTGCATCATCGGCAACCCGGGCTGCTACCCTACTGCGGTCAGCCTTGCCTGCTATCCGGCTCTTTGCAAAAACGGCGGGAACACCTGCATACAACGCGGAGCAGGGCCGGTTATCGCCGATGCCATATCGGGGGTAAGCGGAACAGGGCGCGAGCCGGGCCGGAACAATCACTTTTCCGAATGTTCGGATTCGGTAAGCGCCTACAAGGTTGGAGCGCACCGCCATACCCCGGAGATTGCCATGACCGCCGCCCAAATGGCCGGACATTTTGTTCACCTTGTATTTACTCCCCATCTGGGGCCGTTGAACCGCGGAATACTCGCTACGGTGTATATTCCCCTGGCAACAGGAACGTTGTCCGCAAGGCCGCAGTCAAAAGAAACAGCAGAAAAAGAAGCAGCCATCAGGGATTTCTATCTATCGTTCTACAAAGACGAGCCTTTTGTCCGTGTCCTGCCGGAAAACATATATGCTTCCACCAACAGAGTCCGGCAATCCAACTACTGCGATTTGTCGGTTCATCTGGATCATACCGGTACGGCGCTGATTGTCGAATCGGCAATCGACAACATGGTAAAAGGAGCGGCAGGCCAGGCTGTGCAAAACATGAACATCGTCTGCGGCTTTAACGAAACAGAGGGCCTTACCGCCCTGCCTGCGCTGTTTTAGCGAGAGAAACGGTTATTAAATACCGGAAAAAATATGGAACAAAATCCGGAGTAACCTGGATTTCTTACGATTTTCGCTTGTACTGCTTAATCTCCTGCCGAATCTTCTCCGTTAATTCCGCGCGTGGGACGCGTATCTGTTCCATGGAATCCCGGTAACGCAGCGTTACTGTCCCGTCTTCTTTGGACTGGTAATCCACGGTAACACAGAAGGGTGTACCCGCTTCGTCCTGACGGCGGTAACGGCGGCCTATGGCGCCGGCCTGATCGTAATCGGTGGCAAAATCTTCTTTAAGTTCGTTCCGTATATCCTGGGCAAGTTCGGCAAGACCGTCTTTTTTCATTAACGGGAGTATGGCTGCCGTAACAGGAGCGACCACCGGATGGAAGCGCAGCACAGTGCGCCAATCATCGGCATCCCCTTTGTCGGCCACTTTTTCTTCGTCGTATGCGTCGCAAATGAGCATCAATAGGGTGCGGGTAAGACCGGCGGAAGTCTCGATAATAAAGGGAATGTAACGGTCGTTGTTGTTATCCTGATCGATATATTGGAGGTCTTTGCCGGAATACTCGGTATGCCGGGTAAGGTCGTAGTTTGTTCTGTTATGAACGCCTTCCAGTTCCCTCCAGCCCATTGGGAACAGGTACTGAATATCGTACGCATCCTTGGCATAGTGGGCAAGCTCATCCGGGCCGTGCTGGTGCCAGCGCAGATGATCCATCTTGACGCCGAGTTTTTCGTAGTACGCCCAGCGGCGCTTTTTCCATTCGTTAAACCATTCAACATCGGTGCCGGGTTTTACAAAGTACTGCATTTCCATCTGTTCAAATTCACAGGTACGGAAGATAAAATTTTTGGTAACGATTTCGTTTCGGAACGCCTTTCCAATCTGGGCAATGCCGAAAGGTATCTTCATCCTGTTGCTTTGAATGATATTTTTGTAGTTGACATAAATCCCCTGGGCGGTTTCCGGCCGGAGGTATATAAGCCCTGCATTGTCTTCGGTAGGGCCGATGTGGGTCCTGAACATCAGGTTGAATTTACGGGTGTCGGTAAGCTCACCGCCGCATTCGGGACAGGTCTTATTCGCCAGGTTTTCATCGGGAATCATATCCGCCCGGAAACGGGTCTTGCACTTTTTGCAGTCCACAAGGGGATCGGTAAAATTCTCCACGTGGCCGGAAGCTTCCCATGTGCGGGGATGCATCAGGATCGCCGCATCCAGTCCCACAATTTCATCATGAAGCTGGGTCATTGCTTTCCACCAATTCGCCGCAATACGGTTTTTTAACTCTATTCCCATAGGACCATAGTCCCAGGCGCCGTTCTGACCGCCGTAAATTTCGGAAGACTGAAAGACAAACCCCCGCCGCTTGGCAAGGGAGGTAATTTTCTCCATAGTTGCAGGACCTTTATATTCGGTCAATTCTTCGGCCATTGGAAACTCCTGAATAAAAACTGTTTTTTCAGTATAATTAAAACAGCAAAGGTGTGCAAGGTAAATAGAAATGAGTAACAAGAATATTTCAGCCCGGTTAGCAGCCCTGGGAGTTGCTGTTCCCGATTTGCTTCTTCCCCGGCAGGAGATCGATTTAACTAAATGGGCGGTAATCGCCTGCGATCAACACACCCAGGATCGCAGCTACTGGGAACAGGCCCGTTCTATTGCAGAAGGCAGCCCTTCTGCAATCAATCTTATCTACCCCGAAATTTACCTTGAAGAACCAAACAAGGAAGAAAGAATTGGTACCATACACCGTACAATGAAGGAATATCTAACAGCTGATGTTTTTGCCTCTCCGCAAAAAACGCTGGTTTATTCAGAACGGGATACTCCCCTTAATCAATTAAGAAGAGGTCTGCTTATCGCGCTGGATTTGGAAGCTTATGATTGGAAAACCAATTCAAGCCTGATTCGTCCTACCGAAGGAACAGTACCGGAAAGACTGCCATCCCGCATGGACATCCGCCGGGGCGCTCCGCTGGAAACGCCTCATATCCTTGTTTTAATTGATGATGAAGAAAACACCTTTTTCCCTTCTCTTGGTGAACGGGCAAAAACCCAAACAGGAAAAAACCCAGGCGCTCAAACAAGTGCATTATACGATACGGAATTGATGCTTGGCTCAGGCAGGGTTCGCGGATGGAAACTCGACAAAGAGGATGACTGGGACTTCCTTGCCGGCGGCCTGGAAAAGCTGGCACAACGAGCTATGGAAAAATACGGCGCTCCCTTTCTCTATGCGGTAGGAGACGGCAACCATTCCCTTGCAGCGGCAAAAGGAGTATGGGAAGAGTACAAAGCTGCTCATCAAAATGAGTCTGACATTATGAATCACCCGGCCCGTTGGGCGTTGGCAGAACTGGTAAACCTCTACGATCCAGCCTTGAGCTTTGAGCCGATACACCGGCTGCTTTTTGGTACAGATATTGCATCAGTACAACAGGCGCTTACATCGCTGCCCGGTTACCGCTGCCGCAAACTCAACGATGTTACTGAACTGGCGGCACTGGTTCAGGACGGACAATGCAGTTTACTGCGCCTGGGACTTATCTCCCGAAAAGATTTTTTCTTAATCGAAGCCGATCAGGTTCCCATTGCAGTTGATGCGCTTCAGCCTCTTTTAGACAAAATGATGGAAGAACAAAAAGGCAAAGTGAGTATGGATTATATTCACGGCAGCGAAGAATTATTCCGTCTTGCAGCTAAACAAAATTCAGGTGAGCCGAAAGACAATGCCGCGGGAATATTGCTTCGCCCATTCCGCAAGCAAGGGCTCTTCCAGACCATTGCAAAACGCGGCCCTTTACCACGGAAAAGTTTTTCCATGGGAGATGCCTGCGAAAAGCGGTTTTACCTGGAATGCAGAAGGTTATTTCAGAAAAAACCATATTAATTTGTGTTGGTTGGTAAGCGAAAATCTTCATTATTTTTCAATTAAGATAAATTTCTTTTCTTGTAGATGCGAAAGCGCCTGCCCCCAGCATTTGCCGATTATCGAAAGGCTTAAACATATAGCCGGGACTTAAAATCACAATTTGTCGTTGAGACGCATATACCTTTTCTGCAATAAATAAAGCAAAAGGGGTATGCCAGGTTCAGCGGCAATTTGATTTGGGATAAAGGAGACTGGAATTTTGTAAATTTTGTGGTAATATACGTACATGGCGAAAAAACTGGAGCAACTTCAAAAAGGGAAACTAAGTCATGGATAAGCAAAATTTGATACTTGGGTCAATATCCGGTGATGTTATTGGTTCCGCTTATGAGTGGAATAATATAAAAACGACAAACTTTGATATTTTTAGCCACTGCTGTCCGGTTTAACATTGGAAACCCTCCAAAAACGGTTGCAAAAAGTCATCAACAGGTCCCGGCGGTGGTATAGTACTACACAAACCTGCCAGTGAGTTCTTAGTAAAGAGTGCCGCTTTCGCCATTATCAATAGTTCATATGCACTGGCTCTTAATCCATTCAGCGTTTTGTTTATCCATATCAGTATGGTCAGAATTAATGCTACCCATATCTGGCTGTATACCGCGTTTATGCTCGTTCCCCAAAAACTCTTTATCTTCAAATGACTTTTTATCCACT